>JAUUYD010000269.1 GCA_030590585.1 Spirochaeta sp. | reverse complement strand
GTATACTTACCATGTGGATGAGACTTGAGAGGATGAATACTACCTACATGAGGAGCCGTGTACGGACCCGTTCGCACGGTTCTGTGAGAGGACGGCGGGCGGGAGCCCGCCTCCTACTCGATCACCAAAGGTGTGAGGAACAATCCCGTCGGTCAGCAAAAAAAGTAGAAAAAAATTATCTTCCGTAAATCTCATCCAGGATGATATTAATTTCTCTACCCGTCTCTCCGGAAACAGCCGGTTCCCTGTCCTTTTGAATCGCCGACACAAAATCGTTAATCAGGGGCTGATGGAAGTTCTCATGGTTGGGATGTTTTTCGATCCTGGAACCATTTTCTGTTATTATCTCCATCGTTCCTTTATTCAGAACCGTAACGTGAATAGAGCCCCTGCTGCCGAAGACCTCCAGGGTATCCTGCGGCTCTTTGATTGCATGGGCGGAAACTAAAACAGCTGTGGCTCCGCTCTCAAATACAAAACTTGTGATGGCGATATCCTCAACTTCTCTATCAAAAAGAATATTTTTCAGAACTGATGAGCTTGTTTTTACCGGCCCGAGAAGGTTGGTAAAAACTTCTATTCTGTGGCAGCCCATATCCATCATCGGTCCGCCGCCTGAGAGTTTTTTTTGCAAAAACCAGTATCGGGGGGCACCGGGGGGCAGGTTGAAATACTCAAAATTGTTGGCCTGAATGTTGACTATCTCCCCAATCTCTCCGGACGAAATAATCTCTTTTATCCTGATAACAGGCGAAAAAAAGTGACGGTAGTATGCTATACCGAGTTTAACATTGCTGGCTTTGCAGGCATCAATCATCCTCGTGCATTCAGCTGCATCAAGGGCCATGGGCTTTTCACAGAGTACATGTTTGCCGGCTTCAGCCGCGGCGATTGTCTGTTCGGCATGGAGGTATACCGGAGTTGCAACATAAACACTGTTCAACTCTTCATCTTTAACAAGATTCTGCCAGCTGGAAGACCATTTTTTCACGCCGAATTCATCAGCAAAACTTTTAACTTTCTTTGAATCGGCCCGGCATACCGAGAGGAGAGTTGAGTCCTTTCCATTCTGAATCGCCGGAACAGCGCTTTTTATCGCAATATCACCGCAGCCGATCAGTCCCCATTGAATCCTGCTCATGAATGTCACCCCTTGTGCTCAGTATTATACCGGGGCTTTGAAAACTATGCCAAATCAGTGGTGTATGCATTATTCATATAGTGATAACAGGTACTAATTACCTTGTAACTGTTTACAATGGAATGATATATAGCTTAAGCATTCCTGGTACGGGAATTGCTCATATATTGTGTGCAGCATATATTGAGAGGTTTTAAATGAATAAAACAATTATTTTATCCTTTTTACTGACAGCAATCATATTTTCCGCTTGTAACAATCCAACTGCCGGACCAACTCTTGAAGACAGGGTAGCCGCAGATTTGGCTGAAATCCAGCTTGAAGCCGATATGCTTCTGGAGAATGAGTCTACAGCCAGGGAAGCCGTATTGGATCTTGTGGATAGAATTATTGACTTTATAGATTCCAACAGGCCTTATCTGGAAAATGAGAATGCAGTGGATCCCCTGGAAAGCATAATTGTACTGCTTCAGGAATTCGCGGACAGCATCACATATAATGATCAACTTGATTCATTCTCCGAGCTGTTCGGTAATGAGATAACCATTCCCGGGCCGGGTTATGAAGAAATCTATGTATTTTCCATTCAGGTAAAAACCTATGCCGATATCTATGGTATTTCATTGGAAGATGCCGAGCAGGCCATGGTTGATTACGGTATTGGTTCAGAAATCATTGCCGCTGTAATGGATCTTATCAATGGTGTTGTAACGCTTTCGGATCTTATGGTTTCTGAAACAGGTATGTATGCTGATGAAGAGACCGGTGTTGTTGTCGGACTTCCACTGGAAGAGGATATTCCCGAAGATTCACCAATCATCGTTAATGGTACGCCATCGATTGTTGATGATGGTGAACGGGTTGGTATGGAGTTCAATGCCGAAGAGGACTATCTTCTCATTCCGGCAGACCCGACTAACAATCTTACCCATGAGGGGACAATTGATATCTGGCTGAAACCTATAACAAATGTTGCCTGGGCCGGAATCGTACACAAAGGCAGCGAAGCAGACTGGTCTGATGAGGGTTATTCATTTCAGTACGACGGCGGAAAGAAACTTATGCTGGCTATGACATCAGAATCAGGACAGCTGATAATTGTCAGAACCACCCATGAATTATCTGTTGGTTCATGGTCGCATGTCATCGTGACATGGGATGATGATGAAGTTCACATCTTTGTTGACGGTATCGACGTTGTGGACAGGATTACCAATGGTTTTTCAAGTACTGAGATACTGATTGCGGATAACTTTCCGTTTAGAAGCTCTGATGGTGATGTTGTTATCGGAACCCAGCTTCCCGGAAAGCCTTATCGATTTAACGGGGTTATCAGCGATATAAAAATCTATGACAGGTATTATGAATAGGATTCCCTGACAGGGTTGCGATTTCAGTTGTGACTGACCGGCAGGCATTCTAGAATGTGTTATGGGTAAAACCGGTCGAAATGAGCCCTGCCCATGCGGCTCGGGTAAAAAGTACAAATTCTGCTGCGGAGATTCCGGTGGGAATATCATCCCCTTCCCTGGTATATCGGGTGACGATGAACTCGAAGATATCCCGGAAGGAATGACTTGGCAGGAATCCCTGGGGATGACAAATCCGGCAACAGACATGCTCCATCAGATACAGAATGAAATTGGAGATAGGGAATTCTCAAGTATTGATGAGTTAAACGACTTTCTTCGAGAAAAGACCGACCGGATGAACCGGGAACCACAGGAAGATTTTCTGGAATTAACGCCGGAAATAATGCATCTCATATCCCTCTTGCCTCTCTCGGAAATTTCTGGATTTCTCAGCCTTGCCGGCAGTATCACTGAGGAGGATGTTCCCGGGATTCCTATTTTGAGACAGATCCGGCGGCTTCTGAATCAACTTCAGACTGGCGGGAAAGTGAAGCTAACCTCCTCGGGCTACCTTCCCCCGGTGATAGCCCTGTCCTGGTTTGATGAAACCTTCCGGCCATTCGTCGATAAGATAACTTGGGATATCTGTCCTGTTCGAAAAGAGTCCGATAATCCTCTGATGCCCTGGACACGGGCTGTCATGAAGAAGATGAGCCTGGTATTTATCCGGAAAGGTTATTTGGGCATATCAACCAGGGGTAAAGAGTTTCTTCAGACTCCCTGCCCGGAACAGTACCGGCAGCTTTTCTACTTTCTGGCTGATGAGTGGAATTGGTCAGAGTATAAGAATTTCAGATTTGAAATATCACCATTCCATCAGAATACTCTGCCTTTTTTTCTCCATGCCCTGAATCATCAGGGTTTCGATGGTTTGTATGAAGAAGATGCCAGGCGTATATTCACCGCGGCCTTCCCGGATGTATTTGATTCCCCGGAGGTTGATTCCTTCCTTTTTCATTTGGTTATCTCTGAACCGGCCAGGAATTTCACCGAACCGCTGGGTCTGAGTAATCATCGGAAAATGGATGAATATCGAGGGGGGGTGGTACCTACAGAATTATTCCGGCGGGAACTGAAGTGGTTTCCTGATGAATGAAACAGTGTGTTTCCCAGCTGTCTCACATTACCAGAACGGTATTATATTGCAGTTCCGGGACAATAGCACCTCAGACTTCTACATGAATGCTGCCGCATCGTCTTTATTCAGCAGTTCGGGGTAGCGCTCCTTGACGGCTTTACGGAAGGCCGGGCCTTCCCAGCCCACAAGGGCCGCCGCCTTGGACATCACCTTACCGGCCCGGTCTATAGCCTGACGAAAATATTCTTTTTCAATATCAAGAATGAGTTCCCTGAGTTTCACACCATTTTCCGGCAGAAGAATCGAGGGAATCCTGGAGGTTAAGCCTTTACCCGCGGATTCCAGAATCTCCTGTGGAAGATCTTCCGGGCTGATTGTATCTGAGGGGCTGAGCATACAGACACGGATAATGGTCTGCTGCAGTTCCCTTATGTTCTTAGGCCAGTTGTAAGCTCTCAGAACTGATCGGGCAGATTCGGTAATAACCTTTTCAGCGTTCTTTTCGGTATTCCATTGTCCCAGTGAATTATCGATAACGAAATTCAGATCTTCCGGCCTGTTTCTCAAGGCCGGCATGGTAAGAGGGAAAGTGGAAAGACGGCTGTAGAGGTCTTGCCGGAAGGTTCCAATTTCCTCCATATGTTTCAAGTCACGGTTGGTGGCGGCGATAATCACCACATCCACCTTTACCGCCTCGTCGGATCCCAGGGGGTGGAACGAACCGTCATCCAGTACATGGAGGAGCCTGGCCTGGAGTTCCAGGGACAATTCACCGATTTCATCCAGAAAGAGCAGGCCTCCGTCGGCGCTCCTGAGAAAACCGGGGCGGTCGGTTTCGGCCCCGGTATATGCGCCCTTCTTGTGGCCGAACAGCGTGCTTGCCGCCGTTTCACTGGTGAGGGTGGCGCAGTTGAGGGACTGCATCGGTTT
>JAUUYD010000426.1 GCA_030590585.1 Spirochaeta sp. | reverse complement strand
GAAATTTTAAGTCAGATATCTGAAGCTCTGCAGAAGGGACAAGCTCCTGTAACCAAGGAATTGTGCCAAAAAGCCCTGGATGAAGGCCTGAACGCCAAGGAAATCCTGGAAGGCGGATTAATGGACGGCATGGGTATCATCGGTGTGAAGTTCAAGAACAACGAGGTATTTGTTCCCGAAGTACTTATCGCCGCCAGAGCTATGAACGCCGCAATCGAGATTCTCAAGCCGCTGATGATTGACGCCGGAGTGGAATCAGCTGGCAAAGTTTTAATCGGTACTGTAAAAGGCGACCTCCACGACATCGGTAAGAACCTGGTGAAAATCATGATGGAAGGCAAGGGATTTGAAATAATTGACATTGGAACTGATGTGTCTGCTGAAAAATATCTTGAAGCAGTAAAGGCTGAAAAAGCAGATATCATCTGCTGTTCAGCTCTGCTCACCACCACCATGACCTACATGAAAGATATCGTGAATGCCTTTGAAGAAGACGGCAGTCGGGACGGTGTTACCATCATGGTAGGCGGTGCCCCGGTTACACAGAATTTCTGTGATACCATCGGTGCAGACATCTACTCTCCAGATGCAGCATCAGCGGCTGAAGCGGCGCTTGAAGCTCTGGCCAGTTAATCAGAATTCTTTTTAAATCAGTTCATTAAGTTGTAAAAGGTCCTGCATTATTGAACTGACCCCCACAAAGTAGACACCTTGTGGGGGTCTTTCTATGTCAGAAGATAAACGGCGTTATCGAATACACAGTGTAGAGTTTAAGAAGAAACTGGTTCTCAAAAGGCTTTCAGGAGAACGATCATTGAAGTCATTAGCTCGAGAGCATGAGATTTCGCCTGAAAACATCATAAAATGGGCTCGAAGATATTTAGCTGGAGAACCGTTGGAGATGAAAAAAGGACATAAGAAGAAACCAGAAGAAATAGATCTTTCCAGTGCCTCGGAGAAAGATCTACTGGATGAAATTGTAAAACTCAGAGTAGAATTAGCCTACAAGAACGAAGTTATCAGTGTCCTGGAATCCCGGGAAGAATTAAAAAAAAGAACGATTCCGAATCATAAATGGACTATCCAAGACACACTCGGTTAAGGCCCTATGTACAGTCGCGGCGGTCTCTCGAAGCGGCTACTATAGATTCGTCCATGACCTCGATCAGGTAAATATACCAGATCAGAAAATCATCTCACTTATCCGCCAAATTCAGACATCTGTTGGCTTTATATACGGTTACAGAAGGTTGAAGCTCGCTTTAGAGAAGAAGTACGGTCTGAAGATAAACAAGAAACGGATAGCTCGAATCCAACGTCAGAACGGCCTACAGGCGCAGATTCGTCGGAAACGGAAACATATTGAATACCAGAACTTCTCTTATGAAGGAACTAAACCCAATATTTTGAAACAGGACTTTCATAGCAACAGGCCTAATCAGAAATGGGTCACTGACATCACGTATATTGGGCCTGCATCTAATCGTCTGTATATGTCGGTTGTGATGGACCTATTCAACAAAGAAGTCATTTCCTACCGTTTAAGCCGAACTCAGCAGATGCCTTTTGTTCTGGATACGCTGGTTGAAGCGTTTGAGAAACGGAATCCCAGTCGGGTGGTGATTCATAGCGATCAAGGCGGCCACTACACTTCAAAACAATATGGTGAATTGCTTAGACAAAATGATGCAAGGCAAAGCATGTCTCGAAAAGGAAACTGCCTAGGAGCCTGTCGGGCTGACGGCCCTAAAATTTCTCATGAATTATTCTTGGCTGTAGCATATTCACTTTTGTCCTATCAATTTCATTTCGTTTCAGGGCCGTCGTTCCGGTTTTCAGCGATATCTGTTATCCGGCACCTCATAATATCCATTTTCCTATAAAAGAAATTAGACCTCCAGGTCATCAGCCCTCCTTCACGATATGGCTGCAAGACTCCCATCTGAGAGTTTATGAAGCTTTTTGAAATTATAGGCCAAGGTGACCAGATCCCACTCAACATTGACCTTATCAAGTCCCCGGAGCAGAAACTGACGAAACCCCAATACTGATTTAATGATACCGAATACCGGTTCTACCGTCTGTTTTCGTTTCTTATATTTCTCCCGGCCTTCTTTAGTCTTCAGGCGGTATACCATTTGTTCTTTGATTGTTGCATCATCACCGAGTGGCAACGGATCGGCTTTCAGTAGAAGATCCTTGGGCCTCCGGTGATGACTCTGCTTCTCCACCGAACAATAGACTGTTGGACCCTCTCCGTTATCCTCGACATCCTGTACTGCCGTTTCGCTGAAATATCCGGTATCAGCACAGATATCGCTCACATCCCGTACCTTTGGGTCCACACTTTTTGAAGAGGGCAGCAGCTCCTTTTTATCATTGGAATGATTTGTGACATATTTTCCCAGAATCAACATACTTCCTTCGGTATCTACGACTGCCTGGGCATTGTAGGCTTGCTCAAAATGTTTGCCGTTCCCAGCCTTCATGATATGGCTTTCATTATCCGTAAAGTTAAACTGATCTCCCGGTGGAGGATTATCATCGGGGGGTGAGGGTTCCTTTCCCCTCGGAGGCTTACCGTTTTTTCGCTGATTATCACGACTCTTTTTCTTGGCTTCGAATTCCGATTGTTTCTGCCCTTTGACCTCGTTATAGCGTTCTTCTATGACTTTCCGGGCCTCTTCCAGCGACCTTTTTCGATCTTTTCGGCGCTTAATCTCATCGGGAAGGGTCAGACCATCATCCAAAGGTGCACTATCGATTTCATCTGCTTTTTGGATCAGCTCTTCGATTTCAAGTTCAAGCTGCTCAATCATGTCTCCAGCTCGTTTATAACTCACTGCTGAATGTTTACTGGCGTTGGCCTTGATTTTGGTTCCATCAATACTGACCCCACCAACTTTCTTCAGATGTCCCAGTTCCCCAGCCAGCATCAGAACTTTAACGAATGCTTCTTTGAAAGCGGCCCTGTTATTCAATCGAAAACTGCAGATTGTGTCATGGTCAGGATGTTTGTCTCCTCCACAAAGATACCGGACGGCAACATCATAATAGGTGGACTGCTCTATGACACGGGAGGAGAAGCGCCCTGTTGCATAACAGTAAATCAGTAAAGACAGCATCATCTGGGGCGGATATTGAGGACTTCCGCTTCCTCTGCTGTTAACGGAGAATCCTTGTAGATTCAGCATCTCTACCGCATCGATAATAAAATGAACCATACTGGCTTCGGGAAGCCAATCTCGCAGGTCGGGAGGGAAAAGCATGGGTGTATCTCGATCTACCGTAACAAATGTCGCACTCATGGTCTGAAGGATATCATTTTTCTGGGTAAGGTTATATTCCTCAGACCGTCTCAG
>JAUUYD010000134.1 GCA_030590585.1 Spirochaeta sp. | reverse complement strand
AACTTTCTGTCAATCCCGTATGGCCCATGCCCGGTTTCCCGAAAATTATTGCAGGTCTCGCTGCGGCGGGATTTATTACCGGTATCGTCTCCAATGCTCAATTCTACACAGCTATCATACTGGAAGCCCTTACCGGCCAATCCCTTGAGCAAATTGGATTTGATATGAATCTCTGTGCATGGTCTTATGAATTAAACAGGGCAAAGCCCTCAAGTGAAGTTTTCAAAGGGCCTTTAGCCCAACTGTCAAACATGGGAATATTACCGGGCCAGGTACTGTATCTTGGAAATGATATGCTGAATGATGTTGCGGCAGCCTCAGCTGCAGGTTGCAAAACCGCCCTGTTTGCCGGTGACAAGCGGTCGCTCAGACTTCGGGAAGGAAACCCTTCGGCGGCGGCCAAACCTGATGTGATAATAACAGATCTCTTACAACTTGAATTATTGTTCCCATAAAATTTACTCTTCCGGAAGGTGTGCTGAATGAAGAAAAAGATTGATCGAAAAAAACACAAGGGAGTGAAGTTCTTTATATCCCTGATAATCCTGCTTGCTGCTGCCGGAGCTGTCTTCTGGTTCGGATGGATTCAGTTCAGCCTGGGTGAAGGTGATTACGCTGTCATTTACACAAAATCAAACGGTTATGAGTCGGAAGTTCTGAAAAACGGAGAGTTCGCCTGGCGATGGCAGGCTCTTCTTCCCACTAATCTTACACTTCACATATTTAATTTGAAAACAAGAACCCTCACGGTGAAAAGGGGCGGTGAGCTTCCATCCGGAAATTTTTATGCCGCCATGACCGGTGAAGATATAAACTTCGAATGGGATATTGAGATAAAAATTGTATACGGACTGAATCCCGAAGCTCTGCCGTCTATGGTAGCCCTGGGCCTGATTGCAGAGGAGATTGAATCGTACTACAGCGATTTCGAATCCAGAATAAACAGTGAACTCATCCGGCAGATATCAGCAGAGATTGAAACTGATCCGGAAGAAACAATAGGGGCAAGAATCATCAGACTGGAAAATAATCTGAAAGAACATATCGGAGTACTGGATGACCACATGATTGTCATCGATGTAACAGTGAAAGACTGGAGCTACCCGGATCTGGCTTTGTATTCCGAAGCCCGCAGACTGGTACTTGACCTGATGAAGAAGAGACAGGCTGTAATAAGTGAGGTTGAAAATACAGCCGTAAGACGTCAGGACGTTCAAAAAGCCAGATTAGACCTCCTGGAGGAATACGGCCGTATACTTGATGAATATCCGGTGCTCCTGGATCTATTTGCCCTTGAAGGAAATCCCGGAGTGTCCCTGCTGCCCCCGGAAGTTTTTTAAATACCGGCAATATATTCTTCTATCGGCCGTATCATCAGCAAACGGCCCTCATGAACAGAAACCTTTATTGATTTACTTATGAAACGGTTACTCAAGCTGATGGAATCCACGTCCCAATCCACGCTCCCGAGTTCCCATTGCAGTCCTTCTGATTCAACCCTCCACGGTCCACTGCCGGCAGCGACAAAAGAAACAGAGGAACCGGGGATTCCCTGTATTTCTAAATTACCCTCAAGACCCAGTATCATTTCTCTTGCGGTAAACCAGGCGTCAGGCGGATTATTCCTTCCAAAGAGAGCCTTCAATGCAAGAGTATGATCCAGCCGCCCCTCACCTCCTCCAATAATGATAAGAGGTGAGCCGCCCCGCTCTCTCAACCAGGCTATGCCGAGTTCGGTATCCGTTTCATCTTTATCAACAGGATGAATCTCTATAATGTCCGCCGCGAAACTATCAAGCAATGAAGTATCTGAGAGCGAATCCATGTCCCCGACGATACCGTCCGGCCTGATTCCCGCCGCAAGGGCCATATCAAGTCCGGAATCAGCGGCACAGACCAGATCATCCTTTTTCAATAATTTATTAAGCACATCCGGCTTTGGACCTGACCCGCCGATAAACAACACAGCTCTGGACATCGTTAACCCCTTCAACATTCATAAGCTTGCCACATTTTCCTGTTCTGGTCATTAACCGCAACTGCCGGTTTCAAACGGCATTATTTTTTGAGAAATCATCAATCACCAGCCTGAATCCTTTAAAAGACAGAGAAAAAACTCATATCGACTCAGATCCGGCCGATTGTTGAGATAGCGGATAAGGATGTCCGCTTAAGTTCACAAGCTGGTCAACATCAAGGAGGATGTAATGATCATCAATCACAACATGAGTGCCCTCTTCGCAACTCGTCAGAGTAAAATCAACGGTTTTAACACCTTGAAAAGCATGGAGAAACTCTCTTCCGGAATGCGGATTACCCGAGCGGGTGATGATGCTTCCGGGCTGGCCGTGTCTGAAAAGATGCGATCCCAGATTCGTGGCCTTCAACAGGCCAGTCGGAACGCGGCAGACGGCGTTTCGTTTATCCAGACTACCGAAGGTTACCTCCAGGAGTCCTCGGATATCCTTCAGAGGATCCGTGAACTGGCCATACAGGCCTCTAATGGAATCTACTCTTCGGAAGACCGAATGCAGATCCAGGTTGAAGTATCTCAACTGGTGGACGAGGTGGACCGCATAGCGTCTCATGCTCAGTTCAACGGTATGAACATGCTCACCGGACGGTTTGCACGCTATACAGGCCTTAATAGCGTTACTGGTTCTATGTGGCTGCACATCGGTGCCAATATGGATCAGCGCGAACAGGTATTCATCGGAACAATGACCGCGGAAGCCCTTGGCGTCCGTCAGGTTGGTACGGGACAGATAATCTCCATATCCACTCCCGAACAGGCCAACAGGAATATTGGCATTGTTGATGAAGCACTGAAGCAGGTTAACAAACAAAGGGCAGATCTTGGTGCATACCAGAACCGCCTGGAACACGCAATCAGAGGATTGGATGTAGGTGCTGAAAATCTTCAGGCCTCCGAATCCCAGATCCGCGATCTGAACATGGCTAAAGAAACTGTTGAACTGACAAAAAATCAGATACTCAACCAAGCCTCAACAGCCATGCTAGCCCAGGCCAACCAGCAGGGTCAGATGGTCCTGAAGTTGCTGCAGTAGAGTTCCTTAACGACAATTCTCGATTTTGGATGACTAACCCGGCCTTTACGGCCGGGTTTTTTACGCATATTGACTTGACCCCTGCCCTCTCCCTCAGCTAGTTTTTTAATTCAATGGAAAAACCTCCTGTTCATATTCCTGCTGATCTCCAGACCGCTGCCGGTATATTTGCGAAAGCATCCCGGCAATGCTGGCTTGTCGGCGGAGCTGTGAGGGATGGATTACTGGGCCGTAGATCTATAGATTATGATTTAGCCACCGATGCCGAGCCCGATGAGGTTGTCAGTCTGTTTCACCGGACAATTCCCACAGGTATCAAACACGGAACTGTTACAATTCTTCTTGGCGGACACCAGTTTGAAACGACTACCTTCAGAAGGGATGGCGATTACAGTGACGGCAGGCGCCCCGATAAAGTCGTCTACTCCACCGATATCAACGAGGATCTTTCACGCCGGGATTTTACCATCAATGCCATCGCCTGGGATTTAATCAACAATCGCCTCATAGACCCACATAACGGCCGTGAAGATTTGAAGAATCAAATTATCAAGGCCATCGGTACCCCTTCAGAAAGATTTAATGAAGACGGGCTCAGATCGATCAGGGCCTGCAGGTTTGCATCTCAGCTTGGATTCAGCATTGAATCTGAAACCATGAAAGCCATAGGAAAAACACTTTCAAATATTCCTTCCATCTCTGCTGAACGGATATGGGAGGAGCTGAAGAAAATACTCGTTTCACAGAAACCATCTACGGCATTCAGACTTTTCCTCGAATCCGGGCTGATGAATCTACTTCTCCCTGAACTGCTTGTCTGCAAAGGAGTAAGTCAGAAGGGCCGCCATGTTCTTGATGTTTTTGACCACAGCCTGAAGGCATGCGACCTGGCAGACCGGAAAAACCTGCAAGTGAGAGCTGCTGCACTTTTTCATGACATCGGAAAGCCTCTTGTGAAAGAACTGGACGAAAATGGTGAGGTTTCTTTTCATCGACACGAAATAACAGGTTCTGAAATCACCGAAAACCTGTTAAAAAGGTATAAGGCTTCAAATGCCGACAGAGAGAGAATCAGCAGGCTGGTTCGGTATCATATGTTTCATTATACATCAGATTGGACGGATGCCGCGGTTCGCAGGTTCATGGCCCGGGTCGGTTTGGATCTTATTGATGATCTGATGGCTTTACGCCTGGCCGATGCTTCTGCGATTTCACCCGGGTTTGCTGCTCCAACGGTACATATTGAAGAGCTGATGCTGCGGATTAACGGTATTCTTGAATCGGAAGCGGCATTGCGTATTGGAGATCTCAGTGTAAATGGTAGAGATATCATAAAGAATCTTGGAGTTAAACCGGGTCCGGTCATGGGAACCCTGCTTAAGCACCTTCTTGATTGTGTACTGGAGGATCCGCAAAACAACGAATACAATCGTTTAATGGAACTGGGGAAGTTATGGCTGGAGATTCACGGCTGATTCTCTTCAAGATATTCATATGCCATTCTGGCAGCTTCCTGCCCCGCTGATTTCTTGTTCCCGCCCTTCCCCGGTCCATAGCTGTCTCCATTCACAGTAACACTCATCCAGAATGTTTTTTTGTGATCGGGGCCGGTTTTACGGTCCAGTAAATATTTCGGATAACCGTGGAACCGCTTCTGAACAATTTCCTGGAGAAGGGTTTTATAGTCTTTACGGTGTTTGTTTGCCAGGACAGTATCGATGGGATCTTTCAGATAAAAAAGTATGAATCGGGCAACTTTGTCGTAACCGGCATCAAGATACCAGGCACCTATAAGCGCCTCCATAGTGTCGGAGAGAAGCGCTTTCTTTGTTCTACCGCCTGAAAGCTCCTCACCCCTGCCAACATGGACAATGGAATCTATTCCGAGATTCATGGCGATTACGGCAAGAGCATCTTCACTGACAACATGGGACTTGATTCTGGCCAGGTCACCTTCAGGGCGGTCGGGAAGCAATCTAAACAGATAGTCAGCTACAACAATCCCGAGAACTGAATCACCGAGGAACTCAAGTCTCTCATTATTGTCGATATCTTCTGTCGTTTCGTTAACGAAAGATCTGTGACAAAAAGCGAGGTCCAGAAGACTTAATCTCCTGAACCTCAATCCTGCCTTTTTCTGAAAAAGTGATAACTCTCTCTTCCGTGAAGAATTCACAGACGGCATTCTCAAAGTTGGAACATCGAGAACATGAGAAGGAATCCTCACTATTACTTATCTTTCAGATTCTCCTCGATGAAGGTCAGTGCATCCTGTACCTTCTCGAATTCTGTGGCTTTTTCGTCAGGAACGGAAACGCCAAGTTCAGAATCGATAGCGTACAGCAGCTCGTAAGTATCGAGACTATCGGCGCCAAGATCCTCACGGAATCTGGACTCAAGAGTAATCTTGTCTTTCTCAACCTCGAGTTTATCCGCGATGAGATCCTTTAGTTTTTCGAACAGATCGGTGCTCATTTAATTCTCCTTAGACTTAATCAACCCATTTCTTCGGGTTCGATAATCTGGTTGCCTTTGTAAAAACCGCACTTGGGACACACACGATGTCTCAAGATCTTGTTTCCGCAGTTGGAACATGTGATCAGGTTCGGGACGGCAAGTCTCATATTTATCGAGCGTCGCCGGCGGCCCCTGGCCTTAGATATTCGGTATTTTGGTACCGCCATTTATTTCCTCACTGAAATCATTTTGCGGTGGTCATATTATATTGACCCCTGATTTCCGTCAAGTCCTGACGAAGTGTCAAGAAACACTAATCCACAATTCCTCTATGTTTTATAAGCGCTTTTTCAACCGAAGGGGGAACCATGGCGGATATATCACCTCCAAGTTTGAGTAATTCCTTGATTGTACTTGATCTGAGTACAAAATACTTTGGCTCTGTAGGCAGAAGCACAGTCTCGATGTCCTCACTCAGCTGCTTGTTCAAGATGGATAGTTCAAACTCATAATCGAAGTCAGCTGAAGATCGAACCCCTCTGAGAAGTACTCCGGCATCCACAGACCGGCAATAATCCACTACCAGACCTTCAAATGCGGTAACGCGTACCTGAGGAAGATTCATAAGAGCAAGCTGCTCTTCAAACAGGTCTTTTATTTCACCTGGTGACAGCAAAGGGGTTTTCTGGGAATTGACCGCAATAATTATATCAAGTGAATCAAAAAGTGCGGCACCGCGTTTGATTATATTGAGGTGCCCATATGTGGGAGGATCGAATGAACCGGGAAAAACTGCTTTTACCATAATTTACATAAATCTCCGTTGTTACGTCGGGTCTATACACACTTAAACATGTTTTATCGTTTGACGCAGTGTTGAACCCCATCATACAATCACGTTGTATGAAAATAATACTGCCAGTAATGCTAATTATCGGACTCTTCTTCATTTCTTGTGCGACTGAGGAACCTGCAGCCGTTGCTGAGCCCGTAACTGAAAAACCAGTTGTTGAAGAACCGGCCCCGGAACCCGAGCCGGAACCGGAACCCGAGCCGGACGCTGTGGTTGAGGACGTCGTT
>JAUUYD010000494.1 GCA_030590585.1 Spirochaeta sp. | reverse complement strand
GATGTAGCGGTGTCCGTTCACATGTATACCCGGAAGGGCGAAAAACAGGCTTCCCTTTTCAACTTCTCTTGAGTCGAATACCACCGAGGATATTTCAGGGTTTTTTTCTCCGCGTTTTTCCATCGGTGCAATACCGCTTGTGAGTTCACTCAAGTGCCGATTAATCATGTTTTACAGTGTATATTTGCATTGCCAGGCAGGGGAAGTCACTAAAAATGGAAATTTTGGGGTTGCTTATTGGTTGAAATCCATTATATTCGGGCACAAGCGCCCTCCGGATTTTTCTGAATTCGGGCACGGCGTCATAAGGAGATTACATGTCACCAGCAGTTAAGGCCGTAAAAAAGAAGGCTCCTGTCAAACCGAAAAAAGCCGCCTCAAAAGCCGTAAAGAGACTCCTGATAGTTGAGAGCCCGGCGAAAGCAAAAACGATAAAAAAAATGCTTGGGCGGGGGTATTCCGTAATGGCATCGGTGGGGCATATTCGAGATCTTGAATCCAAGGGCCGGGGAAAAAAAGCTTTCGGTATCGATCTGGAAAACGGTTATGAACCCCGTTATATAATAATTCCCGGAAAGAAAAAGACAGTCGAAGAACTTAAAATCGCTGCCGCAAAGGTGGATGAAGTCTATCTGGCCCCAGACCCGGACCGCGAGGGTGAGGCCATCGCCTGGCACTTGAAAGAGGCCCTGGGACTGGACGATAAGCGTGCCAAAAGAATTACTTATCAATCGGTAACCAAAAAGGCGGTTACTGAAGCCCTGGAGAATCCCCGTTCCATTGATATGAATCTCGTCGGTGCCCAGAAAGGGCGGCGGGTTCTTGATCGAATTGTAGGTTTCACCCTCTCACCCTTTCTCTGGAAGAAAGTGGCCAAAAATCTTTCAGCAGGAAGGGTTCAGTCGGTAGCTGTTCGTCTCATCGTGGAAAAAGAACGGGTTATCGATGCTTTTATTCCTCAGGAATACTGGAAAATAGATACGGAGTTACATGCTCTTGATGGTGACAGCACAGCGTTTAATGCTTCGCTGACGTCCTGGAAGGGTGAAAAATTCGCTCTCGGAGGTAAATTCTCATCCTCTGAGGGTACTGCCAGAGAAGTGGAGGCAGCTCTGAAAGCCGCATCCTTCAGCATCGCCGATGTCGTAAGCAAGGACAGCTCCAGTAAGCCTCAGCCGCCGTTTATAACCAGTACTCTGCAGCAGGCCGCCTCGGGTCAGCTCCGTTTCGGTACCAGGAAAACCATGCAGGTAGCTCAGAAACTCTACGAGGGTATTGAACTTGAAGGCGGGGCTGTTGGTCTTATTACCTACATGAGAACCGATTCATCAAGGCTGGATCCCGAAGCCGTCAGCGATATCAGAAGCTGGATTGGAAATCAGTATCCCGATCACCTGCCTGAGTCTGCCAGAGAGTACGGTTCCAAGGCCAAAAATGGAGTAAAAACCCAGGATGCCCATGAAGCGATTCGTCCAACATCAGTCGAGCTTACACCTGAATCGGTAAAAGCTCATCTCAGCGGCGAACAGTACAGACTCTACGAGCTCATCTGGCGTCGGACAGTGGCCAGTCAGATGAAAGATGCCAAATACGCCGTAACCACTATCAGTGTCAAAGCTTCCCAGGGGATTCTGGAGGCCAAAGGCCGGGTAACTATATTCAATGGTTTTACTGTACTAATCCCTGAATCCAAAAAATCCAAAGAAGATTTCCAGAAACTCCCTGCTGTCAAAGCCGGTAATAACCTTGCCCTTGATAAGCTGACAGCCGAACAGCATTGGACCAAACCTCCCCAGAGATTTACCGAGGCCAGCCTCGTAAGGGCTCTGGAAAAAGAAGGTATCGGCCGGCCATCCACATATGCAGCCATTATTCAGACAATTCGGGACAGGGGTTATGTCCGCCTGGAGAAAAGAGCTTTCTATGCCAATGAACTGGGCATGGCTGTTAACGACATCCTGTATAAAGAATTCCCCAGTATTATGGATTATCAGTTTACCGCGGATATGGAGAGTAACCTCGATGCAGTAGAAGAGGGCAAGATTGACTGGCATAAATTGGTGGATGATTTTTACAAACCCTTTATCAAAAGGGTTGATGATGCAATAGAAAATGCCGAGGCCCTGAAAGGGCGCAAGTGGGAAGGTGAAGAACACTGCCCCATCTGTGAAAAGGAACTTGTACTGCGGTATTCCAAAGCCGGAGCTTTCCTTGGCTGTTCCAATTATCCTGAATGCAAGGGTTTGATGCCTCTTCCCGGTGAAGGTTCCGATGACGGAGAAACCGACGGTGAACCGGTGAACTGTCCCAGCTGCGGCAAGCTCATGCTTCTCAAATCAAGCCGGTACGGTAAGTTTTACGCCTGCAGCGGATACCCTGACTGCAAGACAACGGCCAACCTGGGAGCCGACGGCAAGCCGATGTTCCTGCCTGATATAAAAATGGATTGCGATGAGTGCGGGACTCCGATGGAAATCAAATCCAAAAAACGCGGTCCGGTGATGGTCTGTCCAAACACCGACTGTAAAAGAGAGCTTCCTGTTAAGGATGATAAAGCCATATCGCTGCCGAAAGCCAACGGAATCAAGTGTGAAAAATGCGGCAGCCCGATGATTGTCCGCCTCAGCCGACGGGGGCCTTTTCTTGCCTGTACGGGGTTTCCCAAATG
>JAUUYD010000385.1 GCA_030590585.1 Spirochaeta sp. | reverse complement strand
TTGGCTGAAGAACGGGAGAAGTGTCTGAACAGCGGGATGAGTGATCTTGTTACCAAGCCCTTCAAGCAGGCTGATATTCTTATGATGATTGAGCGCTACCTGGGAATCGGACAGCATCTGGCCGCGAAAGTTGAAACCACGGCGACAGAAAAACCCGATACGGATATATCCATTTTCAGTTTCAGTGCGGCAGTTGAAACCTTCCTGGGTAATGAAAAACTCGTCCGCGAATTACTCGGTCCTCAGATGGACAAGATGGAGGGAGAGGTACGGCGAATTCAAAATGCGGTCTCCGATAAAGACTGGGAAATTATTCGTACCACCGCACATTCCATAAAAGGCAGCTGCCGGAATATGGACATGAACCGCTGCGGCGAAGCAGCGGCAGTGCTGGAGGCAGCGGGAAAGGATTTCGATGAGCCGTCGGCAATTACCGGTCTGGCTCAGCTTAAACGGGAATTTCCCCTTCTAAAAGCGGAAGTTGAAAGGATCTTATCCACTTAACGACGGTTTTAGACCGCCGGTGCCGGAACGGTACTGATGAAATTTCGAATTTCCGATAATAATTCCGCATGGGTTTCCCCGGCGGTGAATAATGGAAACTCCTCCTTAATGGAATTTGGCGCGCGGAACAGCATGCCCTGGTGAGCCGCTTTGAGCATCGTGACATCATTGTATGAATCACCTGCTGCGAATACCCGCATTCCCATAGAGCGGAACGCCTCTACAGCTTTACGTTTTCCATCAGTCTGTCTGAGTGTGTAACCGGCAATTCGATTGTTTTCTTCAACAACCAATGTATTGCAGAACAAGGTGGGCATTTCCAGCTTTCGCATGAGCGGGGCTGCAAATTGATCGAAAGTATCAGAGAGAATTACCAGCTGAGATTCTTCACGGAGCTGCCGGATAAACTCATATGCGCCGTCCAGAGGCTTCAGGGTTTCTATGACGTTTTGAATATCCTTCAGGAGTATTCCTTCCCTATCCAGAATGTCCAGACGGTGATTCATGAGTTCATCGTAGTCGCTGATGTCCCTAGTTGTGAGAAGCAGCTCTTTTATTCCGGTTTTTTCTGCAACCGCAATCCATATTTCAGGGACCAGAACCCCTTCAAGATCCAGACAGACAAGCACCATGGTTTATCCCTTACCTTTTTTGGGGAGGATCGGACCAGACCGCCTGCCTGTCCTGCTCCCATATATCATCAGCATCCCAGGGATAGCAGATCCACCGGTCTTCCAGCTTCAGGCCCCGGTAATACCTCTTTACTTCCCCGGGTATTTCACGGCTCTTGGGTTTGTCTTTATCATGGAGAACCGCGACAGCTATTTCTGCCGGATCGTGGCGTAAGAGCCGTTCCAGGCAAAACCCGATGGTGCTGCGGGTATCATCCACCTCATCCACCAGGAGTATTTTCCTGCCTTTAATCTGAGTCACCGGGTCGTCCAGCCATTGGGTAATCACCGGTGCTTCCATCTTATTGTTATCCAGATCGTAATAAGCCATACCGACAGCGACAATGGGGCGGTTGATAAAGTTTTTCAGCATCCGGGCGGGGATGAAACCGCCTGTACCGATGGCAATCATGAAGTCGAAAGTATATCCATCAGCCTCAATCTGCCCGGCAATATCCTTTACGGTCTCATGAATCTGATTGTAAGAGAGGAAGAGCTTATCCATGCCGAAGAATAACGCGTCTTCATAACGGGTATCAAGATGGATGCTTGGTCAGTTTAAACCCTATACCGACAGTGATGTTGTAGCCCCAACCGTTTTCCCAGCTGTAATTGTTGGAAATGGCGTTGTTGGAACTGCTTCGAACCTGGAAGGGATCCCACCACCAGACCGTACCGGCGTGGATGTTTATCGTTTCGTTGATCATAAAGTAGACATGACCGCCGCCGCCGAGACCGAGATTCAAAAAGAAATAATTTGAATCGCTTGTATTCGGGTATTTGTTGATATAAACGAAGTCAGTATGTAAACCGCCGCCGATGAGGAATCCCAGCCTTCCTGTCCCGAAATTAGCCCCGAAACCCACAATATTGTTAAGACCAAGCCGGAATTCCTTGAAGTCGTAACTTGTGGAGGATCCGCTATCAGTACGGACCAGCTGTTCCAGGAAGAACAGCAGTGTTGAATTGTATAAACCTATCGGTTTGCTTCCGTGACTGATGAACTGTACGGAACCCAGACCCCAGGATTTCCATTTATCTGTGAAATTTTCTGATGGTAAACCGGAAAAATTGGGTGAATCATAGGTATATGAATGGTGGTTTTCGATATACCCGGCACTCACCAGAATAAGCTTCTGTTGTGCCGAAGCACTCACAGCGGCCAGGATAGTTACGATTATTACAAGAACGGTCAGTTTTTTCATTTGAGCCCCTTCTGCCGGAAGTCTAGTGTAATCATTTTCTCTTTGCAAAACAGCTTCGCAAAATAGCAGCTAATTGGTATGGACCAAAAGGAAACCCTTCGATATACTACGTCGACTTCTTAGTGCAGCCCCCTGAGGTTCTGAACCTCAGTATGGGGTCGAACCCTTATTTTATTACTATATAATAAGATAAGGGTTCTAAAAGTTTGGGTAATTCCAAAAACACTCGATTTTTGAAATTACCTCCCCTAATTAGTAAATATTTAAATCGAAAAACCCCCGCATTTGCCGGGAATTATATTGAGGTAGGAACTCATGAGTCATGATATCGAAATGATGCGTAACATCGGAATTAGTGCGCACATCGACTCAGGTAAGACAACATTATCCGAAAGAATTTTGTTCTTCTGCCAGAAAATCCATGCTATTCACGAGGTTCGTGGTAAAGACGGCGTTGGTGCCACCATGGATTCAATGGAACTTGAAAGGGAACGGGGAATCACCATCGCGTCGGCCGCAACCAACGTTACATGGAAGGATCACCCGATCAACATCATCGACACTCCGGGACATGTTGACTTCACTATTGAGGTGGAGCGTGCTCTTCGTGTACTTGACGGTGCAATTCTGGTTCTCTGTTCGGTGGCCGGTGTTCAAAGCCAGTCGATTACCGTAGACCGGCAGCTCAAGCGCTACGGCGTTCCACGGGTTGCCTTTGTCAACAAGACAGACCGTACCGGTGCCAATCCATACAAGGTTTGCGCTCAGCTTGAAGAGAAACTCGGACTGAACTCAGTGATGATGCAGGTTCCCATTGGACTGGAAGACAAGCATGTTGGTGTTATCGACCTTGTCACCATGAAGGCTTTGTTTTTTGATGGTGATGAAAACCATGCGGTTCGTGAGACAGAAATTCCCTCTGAACTTGCAGACGAGGCGGCTGAGAAACGTGAAATCATGCTTGAAGCTGCTTCTATGTTCGATGATGAGCTGATGGAAAAGGTGATGGAAGGGGAAACCCCTCCAGAGGAACTGATTCATAAAGCGGTCCGAAAAGGAACACTTGCAAACGATCTGGTTCCGGTCTACATCGGCAGTGCCTATAAAAACAAGGGCGTTCAACCCCTCCTTGATGCTGTAATCCGTTATATGCCTTCTCCTCCGGATATTGAAAACAAGGCCCTGGATCTGGATAACGATGAGGAAGAAGTAATTCTTCCTTCAGATCCGACCAAACCGCCTGTGGCCCTGGCATTCA
>JAUUYD010000060.1 GCA_030590585.1 Spirochaeta sp. | reverse complement strand
GCGTTTCTATTGAAGCAGCAAGCAAACAGCCTCTACTCCACAAGGTAAATTATAGTGAAAAACCATCGAGCATAACTTACAAGCAAGCTATGCTTGCGACCAGCTCCCGTCAGAATGAACAAGTTCAATCCACTCGTTCGTTTGGGAATCAGCTTCCGTACTCTGATAGAGCTGAAAGATCATCTATGAAATCATCAAGCTGATAACGTCCAACCAGGAATTCAATAGGATTATCTCCGACGGAAACCTGGTAGTACACTTCGTCATAGTACCAATAACGGATAATTTTTGTCTTAACATCCGGGTTTACACTGCTGATGGTAATCCTGACTTCCGGTGATTTCAGACTTACATCATCATCCGCGGTTCCTTCCCACATCAAGCCGATGAATTTCTGGTAGACTGAAGTGAATTCTTTCTTTGGAACTTCAAGGTTGTTTACCATGAAGCGGTCATCATTGGTGTCTTCCGGTTCTCCCCGCTCTATCCGTGTCATAATCCAGATATCGTTATCCCTTTCCACCTTTACTTGAGATACCTGAAAAATGGAACCCAGAAACACAAATTTGCTGATGAGGTAAAAAGGGTCGGTTTTAATGAAATCCAGATCGGTTTCTTTCAGTAAAAAAACCGAATCATCATGATTAGCGAAGCGTATATATCGGTTTCCCGAACCGTCACCGTTTCCAATGACAAGGCTCAGGATATTCCCATCAAGATCAGCCAGATACAGCATATCCGCGCCCATCTCATTCAGGCCCAGTGCTTCATCTTCAGGATTCGCATTATCCAGGTACTCCCCCACCCGGGTCGGCAGAGCTGATTCCTCAGTAATTGCGGTTTGAAATATATGATCATCCAAAGCGTAGTGGCTTTTCCATGGAGATGTGACTGCAAATGGACTGACCATAGTGATGTAATCATCATCTTCAACACGGGGTTCCATGCGAAAGAGGGTACCCTCATGACGGAATTCCAGATAGGCCAGCTTCTCCATGTTTATGACAGGGAGAGCCATATCCCTGAATGACTCGATAGATTCAAAAGCATGACCGGCTGTATAAGGAGGTATCAGGACGATGGAACCTGAGTCTGCATTTCGGGCGTATCGCCCTGAGCCTGACGGGCTGGGTATTCCAAATTCAACAATCGTAGTGTTCCCTTCACGGTCTTTGAGTGTTACCGTCGCCTGGGGAGGATTCAAACCGTATTCGGTCAGCTCGGCATCCCCTGTATTTTCGCTAATGATATTCCTGGATTGGAGTCCCGAGAGAGTCCGTATAGTTGTGATTACCCGGTTCTTTATCAGGCGATAATACTCAGGGACATCCGCAAGCATCCAGTTCTCCCCATCAGAGCTGTAGAACTGCAGGCTGTTATCCGCTGTTTTCACCATGACCGATCTGAGATCGGAAACATTGAAATCGCTTAACACCTCAGGATCGGATACAGGCGGTGCTTCCGCTACTTCTTCCGTTTTTTCCCTGCCGCGAACCAAGGCGAAAACGGCAATAATCACAGCCAGGGTGATAAAAGATATTAACAGATTCCGGGATTTTCCGGTCACTTATTGCGTCTCCGGAAATAGATGAACAAGCCGGCTCCAAGGCATAAAAATGGAATGATGATGATAACCACTGCGGCGTATATCAGGCTGCTCAGGGTATCGATACGAAGCGGCAGCCTGAACAGGCTTTTGGAAGGAACCGTGACAGTCGAATCGTCATTCATGGTCCAGTTCACCAGATTCATCACCAGATCGGCATTGGCTTTGATCTGACCAAGGCCCCCGAGTCCTTTTAGAGTGCTGGCGCTTCCCAGGACTACGATGGTAGCGCCTTCGGGTTCATATGTATCCATATTACGCTGCCGGACCGCAACGGCTACATCAACAGGGCCTTTCCCGTCACTGGGAATGGGGGAAGGTGTTCCTGAGATCTCCGATGTCAGATCTGTTCTTAACCGGGAGTCTTTGGAGCTTGAAAGTAGTGTGAAATACTCAATTTGCCGCTGTTGGGCGTCTGTTCGTTTGAAACCAAGGGATGCCTGAAAAATCGGAGCCATTTTAGCCTCATTTAAAGAAGATATGGCCTCATGATCCGAAAGGAACGGGGCGAAAACAAAGGGATTGTCACCGAATTCTGAAATCAGTCTGGTGGATTGAGTCTCCATCACCAGTCCATGGCGAACCTCTATATCCCAACGTTCCAGCAGGCTGTAAAGGTTTTTCATTGGATCCTGGGTAAGGTCCAGGGCCGTCAACAGACTTCCCCCGGAGCTCAAGTATTCGTTGAGTTTATCGGCTTCTGCTTCCGAGAGATCACTTCTGGATCCTATCAGGGTTAACAGGGAGGCATCGTCGGGAATCTCTGACAGTATCAGGGAAATCTCTTCAAGCTCATAATTGGATTGAGTCAGCATCTGACCGTAACCCAGAGAAGCCAGAGGCGTTTCTCTATGCCCGATAATCTCATAGATTTTAGGGGTTTTTCCTGATATTACATAGGAAATGGCTGAGGTAATCTGCTGCTCCACCTTCTGACCTAAAACCTGGGGCTGTCCCTGCTGGTTGTAGGAGATATCGTACATATCCATGGTGGTGATTACACGGAAGAAATCACCTGAGCTGACGATGAAAGATCCCTTGGCAATCGGGGCGTCTTCCTCTGAGAAACGTGCAACAAGTGCGGGGTCCCTGTCGGGGTCAACAAAACTGATATTCACCTTGTTTGAAAGACGGTCGTACCTGTCGACAGTCTCCATGATGGACTCAGGCCCTTTTCCCGGCTCAAAGAGGGCAATAATTTCTACATCTTTCTCAAGATCCTTGAGCAGTCCCTTGGTTTCATCGCTGAGACTGAATAATTTTTTCGGTGTGAGATCCGCTTTCAGATCCAACTCTCCGGCGAGTATGTTAAGAATGATGATACCGGCCAGTACGGCAATGGTAATCAGCGCTGAGATACCGGCATGCCGGGTTTTAAAATCAAAATTGAATGATAATTTCTTCATGTTGTACCTCTAATTCCAGCGCCGTTTCTCGAGACCCTGAACCGTCAGGAACAGGAAAAAACCTGAAAAGCTAATGTAGTAGAGAATGGCATCCAGATTGAGGAGGCCCATTGAAAAGGAACCGAAGCGTCTTGTCAGGGACAGCCATCCGAGGCTTTTTCCGATGAGACCACTGAACAGGTTTCGGCCGAAAAACCAGAAAAGCAGTATCACGGCAGATAATATCAGGGCAACGGCGGCTGTTACGGCCCAATTCCTTCCTGATGAGTAGAGCCAGAATAAGGGAATGGCTATCAGTATTACGGTCCATACCAGGCCGGACAGTTCCGTTGTCGGCATGTACTGCTGCATGAAATCAATTATAAAGGTGATGATAATCGCGCAAAAGGTGAGTACTGCGGCACCCACAACTCCATCCGAGATCTGGGAAATAAAAACGCCTATGGCAATAAAGGATGCCCCAAGCATAATAAATCCGAAGTAAGTTCCCAATATCATGAACCAGTCCATTCTTCCATGAAAACTGAGGAATACCGGATAGAGAAAGGTAACGGCTATTGTGATGAGAAATACAGTATAAGCCCCCAGAAATTTCCCCAGAACGATTCCCCATAGGTTTGACGGACCTGTAAGCAGGAGTTGATCTGTTCCGAATCTCTTTTCATCGGTAAATATTCTCATCGTAAGTAAGGGAACAACCAGAATATAAATGATCAGAAGACTGGAGAGGAACATCGAGTATTGAGAATTACCTGGAAAAACCAGCTGAGTGGAGTATAGAATTCCTGAAATCAGAAGAAAAACTGCCAGGAATATCCATCCTGTGGGTGTAAGAAAATATATTTTCAACTCTTTTTTAAAAATTGCCAGCATCAGGCTTCCTCCTCTGTGGTTGTCAGGTTGAGAAAGATTTCCTCAAGGCTCAGATCCATTGGGCCCATCTGAAGGATGGGCAGATCCGCTGAGGCCAGTGCCCTGAAAACATCCTCCCGGATATCCTTTTCACCTGAAGCGGCAATGACGGCCTCAGATAATCCTTCTTCCGGCCCCTTGTCGGTTTCAAGAGATTCAAGAGCTCGAACCTTTGACAGAGCTGCTTTCACAGCGTCGGCTTCACCTTTGATCAGCAGTTTCTGCCGGGTGGAACCCGAGGAGCCCGAAAGCCGGCCGGAAAGATTTTCAGGTGTGTCCGAGGCGGCAATTTCACCTTTGTTGATGATAAGAATCCGGCTGCAGGTAGCGCTGATTTCCGGAAGTATGTGGGATGAGAGAACAACAGTATGGTCATTTCCCAAATCCTTGATGAGTTCCCGTATTTCAATAATCTGCTTCGGGTCCAAGCCTATTGTGGGCTCATCCAGAATAAGCAGGGGGGGGCTTCCCACCAGTGCCTGTGCCAACCCGACCCGCTGTTTATAACCCTTGGACAGGTTCTTTATGAGCCGCTCTCGAACATCGCCTATTTTCACCAGTTCTCTTATGGAGTCAAGGTCGGTTTTTCTTCGGCTTTTTGGAACCTTTTTGAATTCTGTGACAAAATTCAGGTATTCATCAACCGTCAGATCCAGATATAGAGGTGGTTGCTCAGGAAGATATCCGATCAGTTTCCTGGCATCTTCGGGAGAGTCCACCAGGTTGATACCATCGATGGATATACTTCCGACACTTGGAGCCAGATAACCGGTAATCATGTTCATTGTGGTGGTTTTTCCGGCGCCGTTCGGGCCGAGGAATCCGATGATTTCACCTTTTCGGATGTGGAAGTCGATATTTTTAACGGCTTCAATTCTTCCAAAATTTTTGGTGAGGTGTTCCGCGCGAATCATAGCAGCTTCAATCCTCTATTCAGCAATAAATTTGGCCAAAGAGGGCTCGAATGAGACCTCGTCTGACCTCCGGGGATTATATCTTGGAAGATTCAATTACCGCAACCAAGGTTACCTAACCTTCATGTTCGGCTTTATGTTCATAATTTAATCGAGTTCGGCGATTACCTGGTAAGCAATAGCTTTTTCATCAGGGTAGAGATTTTCAGGCATTTTATCTTTACCCGCAGCCTGGGCAATCATATATCTGGCACAATTCAGATTATTGGTTTTACAGTATCTGCCCTTAAGTTCTTCAATTTCAACGGGTTTTTCAGCCAGTTCACCCTTAAAAAAAGGGCATTTTTCGATGAGTTCACATTCGCTCATATCCGAACCTTATCTTATGATTTTCTTCAATTAATTCCATTGTCACTTAATAATAAGCTTCCGTCAATCTCAGCGAGATTTTGTCACTCCGGACCGGGAACAATCTGAGGCAACAGGGCAGATGGAGCAATGAGGGGATACGGGGGTGCAGATCTCCTGGCCGAAACTGACCAGCAGCCTGTTGATGGGGATCCACCATTTTTCCGGGAGGATATTGCTCAGCAGCTTTTCAGTGAGATCCGGTTTATCAGATTTAAGCCAATTCCTGCGATTGGCGATACGGTGAACATGAATATCGACACAGATTGCAGGAATTCCGAACCCTGCCCCCAGAACCAGATTGGCTGTTTTCAAGCCGACTCCCGGAAACGCCATTAAGGCCTCTTTGTCCGGAGGGACACTGCACTGGTACTCATCGATGAGAATACGGGATATCCGCATCAAATTTGCGGCTTTAGTCCGATAGAATCCTGCCGGATAGATGAGTTTGGCAACCCTGTCTTCGCCAAGAGACAACAAAGCCCGAGGACCATCTGCGGCTGAAAGCAGGTTTCGGGAGGATATAATGGTTACCGCGTCTTTGGTTCTCAGAGAAATAATGGTTGAAACAAGAACATCCCAGGGGGGGGTAATTCCCGTATCAGGATACGGCCGGACAGCCGCTTTGATAGCGCCTAATTCCCGGTCCCAATCCCGATTCATTACCACTCATTCGCCGGCTTCAAGTTTCATAAAAATCAGCTGTTCCACTTCGTCCTTTTCCTTACCTAAAGAAAAAGACACCTCGTCGACAAGCAGACGAAGGGCACTGTCGTAGAGCTTGCGTTCCAGAATGGGAAGCTCTTTAACCTTGCTTCTGTGGTAGAGTTTTGTTACCACAGAGGCGATATCCGTTACGGCACCCTTACGCAGAAGGTCGAGGTTCATCTGGTAACGAAGCTTCCAGTCAGTTGGAACGGGTTCATATTCACTTGAAATAATTTCCAGTGCTTTTTTCGAGTCAGCACTTGGAACAATGGCACGAATGCCCTGTTCAGGTGCTGTTGCTACTGGAATACGGATGGTCATATCTGAAACGTCAAAATACATGACGTAATACGGAACCATCTCGCCTTTAAACAGGCGTTCCTCAATGTTTTCTACAAGGCCAACGCCTTGGAGAGGATAGACAACTTGTTGTCCCTTCTTGAATTCGGTTATAAAGGTCTTTTTGGGCATGGCCGTCCTAATATATCGAAAACTATTATGGGCGTCAAACCGCAGAGGCGATCTTCCGATAATAATAGTATATGAGTCGAAAAATAGTCCCTATACTGATGGCTTCCATAGGAATTCTCCTGATTGCACTGATTTTAATCATCGTTACCATGCTGAGTACCAGAGAACAGCGGGATGCCCGGCAATCCCGGGCAGCTGCTGTAAAGACCTTGTTGTCAAGGAATCCTGATGGCAAAGAGAGTGAATCTCAGAATCTGTATCTCATTACCGGATTACTCTACAAACCAATTAAAAATGGCGGCAGCCTGGATAATTTGAACCACTTTTTATCCAAAGATCCGGGGCGCCGGGACTTCGGTATTGCCGGAGATCGCAGGAGATTAAGTGATTATCTGAACGGAGAAATCGGAATTCTGGCGGAACAGTATTCAGTCGAGTTTAAAAACTCCAATACTGATAAAGGAATGCCGGAATGGGCTCCGGACTATATAGGTACTGTCAGGGCGCTTTTTGACAATGTAAGGGATGATCTTATGATAATTTCCGGTATACCCGGGGCTTTAACAGATCTTCCCCTGCCGGATTCGGATGAAACCTCGATTACACAGAAAACCGAGATTGCAGTCGGGCAATTTGCATCAAGGTGGATACCTTCAGGTGAGACAAAAAATACATATGAGCTGGACCGGCAGAAAATCCGCGGGTATCTATTGGGAAATAAACGATTTCTTAAGCGAATGGAAGGATTGGATAACGGGTGGAAGGAACTGACAGCATCATTGTACAAGCTGTCGATTAACCCCCGCTGGATGACAGCTGTCGGGTATTACCCGGACCTTCGGGGTGAATTGAATGAACTTACCATTCTGATTATTGCTGCAGACGTATACAGAAGAAATAGTGATTTAATGGTGTTGATAAATAATCCGGACATGGGTTTCGGTAATCCGGTAAGCCCTGGAATCCTATGGCTTCCTGAATTCTCATATTATAAGAACATACCGGAACTTACCGGGCAGCTGAGAGCAACAAACAATGATGTAACCATATTCTTTGCGAAAGTGAATCTTGGATATACCTTTCGGGACGGCAGGACCCAAACCTGGCTGAATCGTCGAAAAGACTGGCTGACGGATTATTTCAATTTATTCTTTTCCGTTCGGCCGCTGGATGATTTCTCACCGCTTGAGAACTCTGATATAACGTTTAATGAATGGAAATCCGCCAGGCTCAAGGCTCAAGGCATACACGGTATCAATAAGAAAATAGCGGCAGTCATGCCCTTTGGTGTGAAAGGCGTTTACGGAGTCAGGGATCTGGCTCTGGTAAAGGTTAATCTGCTCACCAACCCATAACAACACCCGGGATGTAAAACCCCATTTTCGGCTCTATATTCTTGAATGGATGGATGTCAAGAGCGTTGGGAAACCAGCCTTCTACAAATCGTCTGTCAATAATGTTTACAGCCGGGAAATGTTCGATGGGTATTACTTCACAGGATTGAAGAAGCAGTTCCTCAGCCTCTTTAAGTTTTGTGAATCTCTGAAGAAAGGGCAGCTTTGCCGCTTCTAGAAGCAGACTGTCGTATTCGGGATTAGTGTAACCGGCATCATTGAGACTGCTGCCTGAGTCCCACATACCCAGAAAGGTTTGAGGATCTGCGTAATCACCAGTCCATGTCAGAGTAGCGATATCATAACCACCGGTCTTAACCGAATCATAATAACCGGGGAATTCCACCACCTGGATTTCCACATTTACGCCTGTTCTTTCATCCCATATGGATTTCATTGCATCTGCAACCGGATCCTCGGAAGGAACACGGATAACCGGATCAGGCAGCCCCCTGCCCATGGGGTAGCCGGCTTCTTCAAGTAAGGCCATGGCTTCTTCCAGGCGGTCTTCTTCAGGAGGAAAACCGGCATCTGCGACAGGATAATTCGGAATGGGAGGAACCAGAGATGCTCCCGGAATCAAACGGGTACTCCGAATCTCTTCCAAAGGAAGCAGCAGTATCATGGCTCTTCTTATATTCGGGTTGGACCAAACGGGAGATTCGTTGGAAAAGTAATAGTAAGTCGTTGAAAACAGGGGTGCGATATTCAGTGCTTCGGGAATGGCCAGCAGGGATGTATCCATACCGGAGATAATCCAGTCAATTTCAAAGCGGTTAAAACTATTCATTGTGACATCTGAATCGCTGGAAAACAGCAGTCTCAAACCATCGATTTTTACTGAATCCGTATCCCAGTAGAGGGGATTCCTGTCCAGAAGTATTTCATTGGAATTACGGGCCCTGATGGTATATGGGCCGTTGACCGGTACAGAACGAAGGGCCGACCAGTCTGATACATTGCGAAAATCTTTGTGAACCGGGACAAAACTGTAGTGACAGAGTACCGAAAGAAATTGCGGTGAGGGATGTTTTAACTGCACAACGAGGGTTCTCTCATCAACGGCTTGAATCCCGACATCCTCGGGAGAACCGATACCTGTTCTGTATTCTCTGGCACCGGAAATATCGTCAAGAAGGGATGCATATCCGGTATCCGTTTCAGGAGAGAGGAGTTTCAGCCACGAATCCCGAAAATCCTGTGCCCTCAGATAGTCGCCATTATTCCAGGTGATGCCTTTTCTCAAGGTAAATGTGATTCGTGTGTTATCCTCCGAAAACTCCCATGATTCCGCCGCACCGGGAACAGGCCGAAGTGTGGC
>JAUUYD010000028.1 GCA_030590585.1 Spirochaeta sp. | reverse complement strand
ACGGCCTTCGATTGCCAGCAGTTCCGATAAGAGCTTTCTAAGCCGGGCTTCCTCCCTGGGGTGATAGGAGAGTTTTACCAGATCGGTGAGAAATGCCATACGGAGCCTGTTATCAGTATCATCGGGAAGAGAGTGTCTGACGATGGCCGCCATACGTTCAAGAACCTCCACATAGAAATGCTTGAAATAAGGATCTTCCTCTTCAAGCTCCGCAATTCCTCTGAAAAGTCTGTAAGCTTTTACAAGAGCATCCTGCTCCTGATAAGCTTCGGCCAGCATGAATGCGTAATCCATGAAATCTTCCCTGTCCAGATATCGGCGCAGGGAGAAAAAACCTCCGGTCTGGGCCTCTTCGTAAAGTTCAACAGCTTCAGCGTCCCTGTCATGCAGGAGATCGAAACAGATGAGCCTGGCGAGGCTTTCGGGATCGTCCTTCTTACCGTGAAGGATATCCCTGTAGTCCCAGTCGGTTACGGTTCCGGTCTTACGGGTAGCGCGCCAGGTCTGATCGTATGCTTCTCGAGTCGCCTTTCCGGAGAGAACCTCATAGGCCTCTTTTAAAGCCAGAAACCGGGCGGTACCTTGTTCTCCACTGAGATCGGGATGAACTTCTTTGGCCTTGGCCCGATAGGCCCGGCGAACCTCTGCCCTGCCGCTTTCCGGCTTCAATCCCAATATTGCGTAATAATTTTTCAAGCCAGTCTCCGCTGAAGTATTACATGCATCATAAGTCTAATTGCAGCTGTTGGTCAGCAAAAATAATTATTTTCCCCAGGGAATGGATTCATTCAGCTCCGCGATGAGTATATTCTCATCCCGGTTTGCCTCAGAAAGGGCGGCATTGAATAATGCGGAAAGCTCCGGATCTGTTATGTCATGAAAACTGCGATTCCCCCGACTGCGGAAGCCTCTCCGGGCTTTATGCGGGGAACCCATTCCCGGATCAAACTCTGTGATATTCTCTTCAATTGCATATTCGATCGGCGCGTAATAGCAAAGTTCGAAATGCAGATTCCTGATATATTCAGTGGTACCCCAGTAACGCCCAACCATCAGATTGTTCTTTTTTATCACCATACTCATGGCTGACGGAATTGAGTCTCCAGGCAGCCAGGCGGCAAATATCAGGATACGGTTTGCCCAGCAGCGGCCGATTTCCCGGAACCAGTCCCGATTGAGAAAAAAAGCTGCCCAGGGTCCGAATAGCTCATTGGTAGTGAGGTAAAGTTGGTACATCCGGTCCATAATGGCCTCGGTGAGTTCCTCCCCTGTGAGGACTGAAATCCTGATTCCGGCATCCAGTATCGAAGCCCTTTCCCGCCGGATGTTACGCCGCTGGTTCTTTCTGAAACGTGCAAGATAATCATCGAACCCTTTGAAATCCTCATTCTTCCAGAGGAAGTACTGGTGAGTCCACTCAAGCATTGGACTTGATTCGGAGCTTGAGTTTTTTAAAACATCCTCCCACTCAGGGTCGGTAAAAAGCACTGACAGGGATCCCAGCTCGCCTTCATCCCGGAAATCCTTCATCCCGTTAATAAGCAGAACTGTTACTGCAGTTTCATCATAATCGGGATCGATAAGAAACCGGTATCCCGGAGACGGGGTGAAAGGCAGTGTTGCGACAAGCTTTGGATAATAGCTACGTCCCATATCCATGGCGGCCTGAGCCAGGCCCTGATCAAAAACAAACTCACCCATACTGTGTGTTTTCACATAGGCTGGTGCCGCGGCAATAAGTCTGCCTGAATCAAACAGCAGAAAATGCCGGGGATACCAACCGGTTTCCGGGGATGCGCATCCGCTTTGTTCGACTGAAGAGAGAAATTCATGCTCAAGAAACGGGGAGTAGCTGTCAAGGCGGGCCAGGCGGTTCCATGCTTCAGCCTCTATGGAACAAATATCGTCGGTAATACCCAGTTGTAGCCGGCTGACGGCGGCAGAGGTCATCAAAACAATCTAATGATTATTAATATGAAAAACCAGCTGATGCTCTGAAATGACTTTTCTGCTGCATCCCGAACCCATATACTGTTTCCATGATGTCCGAGGATCTTAAACGACACAGTTTCTCCCTGCGGTACCGGAAGGGCATGGCCGTTCTTCTGGTTAAACCGGAAGGGGAACGAACCCGGCCGGTTTATGCGGATGATGTTGCGGCCAGAATGAAGATTCTGGGTATCCCGCCTGTCCCGGCCAGAAGAATCCGTGAAATCATTAAACGCGGAAACAGGCAGCCGGAGATTTTGACTGAATGGCCGGCAGGTGCCCAACTCAGTGCTCATGTCGTCATCAATGTATCGGAAGACGGAATGCGGGCAGAGGCCGTCGTTCACGCGCCCCGCCCCGGCGGTGCCCCGATGGATAAAGAGATACTTAATTCTGCAATGGCGGATGCCGGAATCAGCAAAGGTATTGACCGGAAAACCGTGCTCTTTCTACTCAAAGCGGAAAACGCCGGAGTTTCAAAAACCCTGGCTCGGGGAGAACCCCCGGTGAAGGGAAAATCGGAAAGAACCGAATGCCTGTTCATCACCAGCCGGGGTAAACCCTGGAAGGAATTGAACAGCGGGAAGATAGATCTGAAAGAACTGAATTTCATACAGAATCGAAAGGCCGGAGAGTTACTGGCACGGAACATACCGGCCGTTCCCTCTAAAGATGGATATGATGTCCTGGGCACTGTAATTGATGCTGAAACGGCAGATACGGAGATTCTGCTCAGTGCTGGGGATGGTGTTGTTGAATCCGAAGACGGCCTTGTTGCCGAGATTGACGGTAACGTCCGTCTTGTTGAGGGTGTTGTAAGTGTAGAACCCACTATCAACGTAAAAAATGTTGACTACTCGACGGGAAACATCGATTTTGACGGTTCGGTGTCGGTTGAGGAACCGTTGCCGACGGATTTACAGTCAAGGCTTCCGGAGATATTCAGGTGGGGAAAACAATCGGCCGCGGATATCTGGATGCCGGAAGGAATCTGGTTCTCATTGCGGGGTTTGCCGGGGACGGTGAGGGTTCATGCAAAGTGAGGGGAAACCTGTACAGTAAATTCCTTGAAGGAACCAGAGCCGAGGTTTCAGGAGATTTGATTATTACCGAGGCCATTCTTCATTCGGAAATCGAAATTAACGGGAATGTCATTCTTTCGGAAGGCCGGGGGGAAATTACAGGCGGTACAGCGGCGTTGGGAGGCAGTCTCAGCTGTAAACGAATCGGCAATGTCTATTCCGGTGTCACCCGGATTTATGTCGGTTCACCTCCGGGTAAGCTCAATGCCTTTTTTAAACTTGGAGGAACACTGAAAGTCCTCCAGGATGAGGTGGATGAACTGGACAGACAGATTGATTATCTTCGTTCCCGGTCTGAAAGCGATCGGCAGGAACTCCGAAACCTGGAAACGGGTCTGGCCAAAAGGGCAAAACGTCTGAAGGAAGGGGCGGTTGAACTGAAGGAAATGCGTAAAAATCTAGAACCTGCTGAAGGGACATTTATGGCCGTTCAGGACAGAATTTTTCCCGGAGCTTCTCTGTCTTTCGGTCTGGAGGAATTTCCCCTTGGAGACAAGGGACTTGAACGTGTGATGCTGAGCCGGGAGAACGGCCGGATTGCGGTCCATGGCTTAAAACCCGGTGAGGAGATTACTTTTCCTGCTGCTGCTGATTCCGCTTCCGCCCCTGACCCATAAGTATCCCGCTTACTATGACGGCCAGCCCGGCCAGGGTAGAAGGGCGAATGGCCTCACCCAGGATGAGATAAATCCAGAGCAGTGATATAAATGGACCCAGGTACACCAGATTGCCTATCCTGGCCGGTCTGTTGGAACGTTCAAGAGCCGTATTCCATAACAGAAATGTTATTCCCATTTCAAAAAAACCTACCCAGACAACTGAAAACCAGCCCAAAGGACTTGAAGGAAAGGCGGCTCCCCGGCGAAGCCAGATAACTGAAAGTACTATAAGGGCAGCACTGAAACCGAAAAATAACCTCAGAGTTCCGTCAATACGCAATCGGGTTCCCGTCAGCCATGAAAATGCCCAGATAATACCGCTGCCCAGAGCAAGGGCGACGCCCAGCGGATTCAGATCTTCACTACCGCTTCCCGGGCGGCGGGCAATCAGAACAACACCAATCAGGCTGATGGATAAACCCAGTAAATCCCTGGCTGTCGGCCTTTTCCCCGCTAATGGAGCCGCCAGAATTGCCAGGAACAGAGGCCATGTGTAGTTAAGAGGCTGAGCTGCCTGGGCCGGAAGCCTGTCATACGCCGCAAAAAGAACCCAATAATAGGCCAGAGGGTTTAATAGGCCCAGAGCCGCTGAGAAAAGAAAATTCCGCCGGGTAAATGCCGCCGGGGGTGTCCCGGAGATTGTCCGGGTCAGCAGGACTGCGGCGAGACTGACCCAGGAAAAGAACGCGGCAAGGGCCACAAGATCGATGGGATCCAGTTCTCTCAGGGCCAGTTTGAACGCTACAGCCACAGTTGACCAGAGAGCAACAGCCCCCAATGCCGGGAGATAGACCTTGCGTTCTTCTGATGCCTTCATGACGGGGATTCGGTGGATTTAAGATATTGGAGCTTTCGAAACACCTTTTCCATATGCCGGGCTTCTCGAAGACTCAATGCTGACCTTGCCAGCATATCCCTGAAATAGCGGTCGGTATGGAAACGGTCGGCGGCTTTGAAGTAATTCATGGCATCAAGAGAGTCGTGAATCACCTGTACCAGATGGTTCAGCTCTTCCCTGGAAATCGGGTTATAAGCCCCGGAATGTTCACCCAGGGATGTACGGTAAAAAGCTGATGTGACAATCTGAACGGCATGGGAAAGGTTCAAGGACGGGAAGTCCGGTGAAGTCGGAATATGGCAGGCGATGTTACAGCAGTTAAGCTCTTCATCACTCAAGCCGCTCTGTTCATTTCCGAAAACCAAAGCTGTAATCCCGCTTTTCAGTGACGCAGACTTTTCCGCGAGTTCTTCTGGAAGTACGCTGAACCACTTCCGTTTGACACCTCGTCTCCGGGTAATACCTGCCGAAAGAACCGTACCTGACAGCGCCTCTTCAAGGCTGCCGGTTACCACGGCATTCTCATAGAGTTCCCGGGCATGAATGGCCATTTTAAAGACTTCATCATCATCGAAGCGGGCCGGTGAAACCAGATACAGCTCCCTGAAACCCATGGATTTCATGGCCCGGCAGACCGCCCCCGCATTCAAGGCCCCTTCGGGGCGGCAGAGCACAATACGAACCCGGTTAAGCCAATTATCCAAGCATGGCTTCCATTACGATTGCGGCCCCATCATCATTCGCACTTAAGGTAATTCGATCAGATGGAAAAAGGGTTTTCAGCTCATCAGAAGCACCACCCATCACCCAGGCATCCCCCGCGGCTTTCAGAAGGGCCAGATCGTTCCAGCCATCCCCCATAGCCACCGTGTTTCCCGGCTCAATGTCATGAATACGGCACACTTCAAGAAGTCCCCTTCCCTTGTCAATATTACCGCCCATAAACTCCAGAAAACGTGGCTCTGAGTATGTGGCGCTGAGCCTATCCGGGGAATAACGATTCTCGAAATCCTTTTTAATCGAGGCAAGCTGATCCGGTTCAGAAAAAATAATCGTCTTGGTGAACTCAAGTTTCTCAAAGGATTCAAAATCAACAGCTTCATTCGGGATTTTCACCCTTTTAATGTAATCCTCAATCTCCCGACAATTCTTCTCATATAAAAGCCTGGAATGCCGGTATCCAACCATTCCCAGATTCAAAGACCGGACTTCGACAATTGCGGCCCGGCCGACTTCCTCATCCAGGTCCTGCTCGAATACGACAGAACCGTCAGGCCCCTCGACTATCATGGCCCCGTTGTAGCAGATTGTGGGTCCATTCAGCTCCATATGATCGTAGAGAGGTTTCAGGGCCTCCCAGCTGCGGCCGGTAGCCAGACAGATAAGGGTGCCTGCAGCTTTTAAATTCCTGATAGATTCCAATACTCTCGGGGACATACTGTGATCGGGCTTGAGAATAGTTCCGTCTATATCAAGAAAGAGCGCATCAGGTCTATTCATGATGCCTGCCGATTTCTACCGCGAAGAATCTGCTGCCCATAGAGTAAGGCGTAGATAATCAGCACGATAATTCCCACCAGAACTGTGGTTCCATGACCTTCAGAAGCAGAACGTCCCGCCATCAGCGGATCTATCAATTTCTCTGCAATAAAACCCGGCATAAGGAGACCGAAACTGATTCCCGCCAGTAAAAAGTACTCCCACCATTTAAGGGCCATTCTCATATAACATTGAGTAAGCGCGGCAAAAGCGAACATGGCCATCATGGCAGTCAGAAACACCCAGACAGCATATAGGGGGCTATCTATCTGATAAAGAAGGAGGTCGGTATTGAACATGAAAATAAACGGCAGGATAGCCGTCCTGATATCGTAACTGAAACCCTGTAAACCTGTTTTGATGGGATCTGACTTGGCAATAGCCGCCGCGGCATAGGCAGCCAACCCGACAGGAGGTGTGTCATCTGCCAGTATACCGAAGAAGAATACAAATAGATGAGCCGCAATTATGGGAAACACAACTCCGCTGCCGACACCAAGTTCAAGGATTACCGGAGCAGTCAGTGCTGCCATAACGATGTACGTTGCCGTAGTGGGAAGACCCATGCCCAGGATAAGAGACGCGATAGCCGTGATAACAAGAATTAGAAAGAACCGCCCGCCGGCCAGAAATTCAATGGCCTCGGTGATAATACCCCCAAGGCCGAAAGTGACGACACCGACAATGATACCGGCAGCAGCCACTGCTACACCGATACCCATCATGTTCTTGCCGCCGGCCACCATGGCATCCCATATCTGCATCAGGGATTTCCTGATGGCGCCCTTCCAACCCGCTTTGAGTCCCCCCTCACTCTTGTACGCCATCCATAAGTTCTCCAGGGGAATCAGAATAGCCAGGGCTATAATGGCTCTGAAGGCCGCCAATGCCGGCGAGTTACGGAAAACCACCAGAGAGACGATGAGAAAAAACACCGGAATAAGGAAATGAAGCCCACCCTTCAAAGTGGGCAGGAAGCGGGGCAGTTCCGACTTCGGGAGTCCTTCGATTCCCAGTTTGGATGCTTCAAGATGAACAATGTAGAGCAGGGCGATGTAGCTGATAACAGCCGGTATAAATGCCGCCCTTATAACTTCAATGTAGGGAACATTCACCGTCTCGGCAATGATGAAAGCCGCCGCTCCCATAATAGGCGGCATAAGCTGCCCGTTTGTGGACACGGCTACCTCAACAGCACCGGCTTTGTAATCCGGATATCCCACCTTTTTCATCAGCGGAATGGTGAAGGTACCGGTTGTTACCGTATTGGCGATACTCGAACCGGACACCATGCCGGTGAGTCCGCTGGCCAGAACCGCTGCTTTTGCCGGTCCGCCCTTGAATCGCCCCATCAGGCTGAATGCCAGATCGACAAAGTATTTCCCGGCACCGGCCTTGTCCAGCAGGGCACCGAATAACACAAAAAGAAATACGATGTTTGCCGAGACATAGAGCGGGACGCCGTAGATTCCTTCAGTTGACATGGTCATTTTACTGATGTACTTGGTTAAAGACACACTTTTAAAGCTGAAAGCCAGAGGCATTCTGGCAGCGGTGAAGCTGTAAAGAATAAACACGGCCGCCACTACTGCCAGTGCCGGTCCCAGAGACCGCCTTGCCGCTTCCAGCAGAAAAATGGTGAGAAGCACACCGAATATGACATCCCGGAGTATCGGCCTGCCCTGACGGGATTCAATTCCATAATACTCAGGATTCACATTGGCCATAATCAACTCAAAGGCGATGTAAAACGCGACAGCACCCGCAACAATAGCCATCGCATAGTCCAGGGTTGTAATACGGTCTTTCGTACCCAGATACCGTCCCAATTTTCCCGTTCCCGGTTTTTTAATCATCGGGTGTGTAAGGAATACCAGCACGATGGCAAAAGTAAGATGTATGGAGCGGACTATGGTACTGTCCAGCAGGATGACACTGGGCAGCAGGAGCTGAAAGACAGACCAGAGGGCCGCCAGACCGGGTATGAGCCATTTTCCAAAGCCCTTTTCCAGATGACGTGATCCGCCTTCGGCCTCTTCAGCGATGCGCTGGGCTTCAGCAAGGTTATTTTCATCAGGATGTTCGAGTTCTTCAATCATGGGTAACTTCCAAATAAAAAGGGACGGGAATCGACATCCCCGCCCCCTGATAAGTACAAAACGAACCGACGGCCCTGTTATCAGGAACCGCCGCAGATATTCTATAATACCTCTGTTATTTAATCAGGCCGACTTCACGGAAGTACTTCTCGGCACCGGGATGCAGGGGAGCAGACAAACCGTCAAGCATATTCTCGGCAGTCAGTACACTGTATGCCGGATGCAGGGCTTTAAAATCATCAAGGTTATCAAAAACTTCCTTAACGATGGCGTAAACCACTTCATCGGGAACATCGGCAGAAGTACAGAAGGTTGCTTTCACACCGAAGGTATTGACGTCTCCATCGTTGGATGCACCGGGATAGTTGGAAGCAACAGGAATGATGGATTTGGCATAGTAGGGATATTCGCCGACAAGTGAGTCAACTGCGGCACCTTCAATCGGCACAAAGTGAACACTTTTTGCTCCCGATGTCGCTTCTTTGAACGATCCATTTGGATGACCTACTGTGTAGAAATACGCGTCAATTCGTCCATCCTGAAGCATACCCGCAGCTTCAGCAGCTTTGAGACCTTCGGCCTTGATGTCCGAATCAGGATCGATGCCCGCGGCCATGAGGATATCTGTGGCATTTCCACGCTGACCGGAACCGGGGTTACCGATATTGACGGTTTTACCCTTCAGATCATCCAGAGACATTATTCCCGAATCGTCTGTAGCCAGAAGAGAAACCGATTCAGGATGAATGGAAAACACAGCTCTAAGCTTCTTTTGAGGATCACCATCCCAGTCAGCAGTACCATTAAAGGCCTGGAATTGACGGTCGGACTGAACGATGCCGAACTCAAGATCGCCGGACATGATGGCGTTCACGTTGTATACCGATCCACCAGTCGATTCGACAGTAACACGAAGATTGTACTCGTCACTTTTCTTATTGACCATCTTGGAGATGGCGCCCCCGGTGGGATAGTAGACACCGGTAACTCCGCCGGTACCTATGGTGACATACTGCCTGTCTCCCGAAGAGTCTCCGCTGCCTCCGGCAAAACCAAATCCAGCTGCAAGAGCCAGGATTAATAAAACTGATAATACTTTTTTCATACGTTCCTCCGCATCACAAGACGAAACATCCGCAGCCTCAAGGGCTTCCGGACACCAATCCAACACTAATTACCCCGAATGGGGTGTGTTACAGGAATAAACAAAGGCAGATAGAAATAACCTGCCCTCAACTCAATGATAATCTAAGGGAGAGCAGGATGCAAGGAATCGAATATCTAATCTTCCAGAGGATCCTGATACCTCTCTCGAATACTGCCCAATGTCGGTAGAACAGTGAAAAAGGCTTCAATCAGTTCGGGATCGAACTTGCGCCCGGATTCCTCTCTCATTACCTTGAGGGCATCCTCTTCGGCCCAGGCTTCCTTATAGACTCTTTTTGAACAAAGAGCATCATAAACATCGGCTATTGCCACTACCCGGGCAAAGAGAGGTATCTCTTCTCCCTTGAATCCTTCAGGACGTTCTTCAACGTCCCTGATATACTTGTCGGCTTCGAAAAGGTCGCCGATTCTCCCGGGATACCCGCTTCCGTCCCAGTTTTCATGATGGTAAAGAGCCACTTCCTGAGCAATGGTGTTCAATTCCGTCTTTTCGAGAAACTGCCGGGCTCCAAGCCATGTATGAGACTGCATCACCCGATACTCATCATCATCAAACTTTCCAGGTTTCTTCAGGATGATATCACTGATGCCAACCTTACCCACATCATGAAGCATGGCTGCCATACGGAGTATATCTTTGTTTTTATCCCTTTCTTCCGCATCGATATTCCTGCGTTTGGCCCAGGCCTCATAGATTTCCATCGAGAAAGAGCCCACTCTATTAACATGTGCTCCGGTTTCTTTCGGATCTCTCAAACCCGCGAATCCCGTAATTGTGATCAGCAGGTTACGGGTCATTTGAGCCCGCTGTATTGCTTTGGAGCCGAAACGGGCGAAGATTTCAAAGAATGGCTCATCATCAGATTTGAATGCGGAGAAATCACCTTTTCTGCCCCGGGCGTTGAGAAGCTGCATAACACCTAACAGATCGCCGTCACTTGAGATGAGGGGAAAGGAAAGACTGGAGACCGTTTTGTACCCCGTTTTCTTATCAAAAGAAGGGTCGAAATGATAAGGAGCATTCCCGCTGATATTATACATATCCGGGATATTAAGAAAAGTTTCATGATTTGCCACAAAACCGGAAATGGATTTGTCGCTGATTGGAATTGAAAAAATAGAATATATGAGCTTTTCATCCGGCTTCAATTTGGCCTGGAATGTATCATTCTGAGTATGGGTGAACGCGAGCTGATCCCCGTTTCGGATATACACAGTTCCAGCATCCGCATTCGCTTCGCGCCGGGCCAGAAGCAGCAGTCGCTCCAGCAGAAGATCGAGGTCTTTTATAAGATCCAGCTCCCGATCAATGTCCAGAATACGGTTCAATCGGTCTGCTGAATGCTCGGTTTGCTTACTCATCTATTCAATACATTAAATCAAAATCGATATCTAAACCATAATTTTTCTTACAAAACATCAACATACGTCATAAATGGGGGGAAAAACTAGATTTCGTAGTCCACAACTACCCTTTCACTATCCAGTTTTCCCAGAACAGCCTTTACTTCTCCATGAATCGGATCATCCTGGTAAGCATCCAGGGCAGCTCTATCCTCATGTTCAGTAATAAGCACCAGATCATAGGATGCAGTGCTCCCCTGGTAGTTTACCCCGACCTCAAGGCCGACCATGGAAGGAACTCTGTTCTTGAGACCTTCAAGTTGAACCCTGGCGATTTCGATATCATTCTTATTCCTGTACCGCCACATTACGACGTGTTTTACCATTAAGCTTCCTCCGGACCTGCTGTATTGACCAAGTATATCCCCATCAGTAAGATAGTTCGGCGTGCCCCGTCGGGGCAACACAATTTATTACTCCCACAGGAGACTAGAGCAATGGCGAGAAACACGAAAACACGTGGAAAAGTCGTCCGCCGACTCGGTGTCAATATTTACGGAAACGGTAAATATGATAGATTGCTCAAGAAGAAACCTCAGAAACCGGGGCAGGAAAAAGGCTATCGGGGTCGCAACAAAATCAGCGACTTCGGACGTCAACTCCTCGAGAAGCAGAAACTCCGCTTCTCCTACGGCCTCAGTGAGAAGCAGTTCTTCAACACATTCGTAAAAGCGAAGACGTTGAGCGGCCTCACCGGTGATAATATGATGATTCTTCTCGAGCGTCGGCTGGATAATGTCGTTTACAGACTTGGATTGGCAACAACCAGGGCCCAGGCCCGACAGTATGTCAACCATGGTCACATACGGCTGAATGGAAAGCGGTCCAATGTCCCTTCCATCGTTGTCCGAGAGGGCGATGAGATTCATGTACGCGAAGCTGAAGCAAGCAGAAAGATTATCAGGGAAAGCCTGGCTCACAGCAATCAGGTGATGCCCCCATGGCTGT
>JAUUYD010000112.1 GCA_030590585.1 Spirochaeta sp. | reverse complement strand
TTCTGGCTGGAACCATCACAACAAATGTTCTTGCCGGGTATGAATCACTGATTGTCCGTTTCGCCTTCCTGGCTCTGTTTATTCCCGTTATCACCCAGACCGGGGGTAATTCGGGAACTCAGACTTCTACCCTGATGATACGGGGCCTGGCAACCGGTCATCTTCGTTTTAATCTGATAGGTAAAGCATTCGTAAAAGAACTGGCCACCGGGGTTGTTATCGGCCTGGCCACCGGAGTTGTTATTTTTCTGCGGAGCATACTGCTTCCCCCGGGTGTCGGTACCCTTGAGGCGCTGGCGGTGGCAGTATCCCTGGCTGCAGTCGTTCTGTTCGCGACTCTGCTGGGATGTGTTGTTCCGTTCATTATCGACCGTTTCGGCGGCGACCCCGCGGTGGCGGCCGGTCCGCTTATGTCCACTCTCATTGATGTTGCCGGACTGACGGTGTATTTCGAAGTCTCCAAACTGCTTCTTACCTGAGTTAATTTCAAACACCGAGTATTTTTGGAAGAACCCAAGTGAGAAAACGGGTATGAACCTGCCAGGAATCTTCTCCATAGCCACCGGCGGTGAGCCAGACCGACGGCAGACCGGCCTCCTCGAGAAAATGATAAGTAATCCTGTCCCGTTCGCTTATCTGTTCCATAGTCAGTTTCAGTAAAGAGGTGGAAGGAAGGGCATCATGCTCCCAGGCATCAACTCCGGCAAGTACGATGGCAAGATCTGCAGTTGAGGAAGCCTTCAGTTTCATTAAGGCCGTATTCAAACGGTCCAGATATTGACTCTCTTCTCCGCTTTCAATGGGAATATCGATATCACTCGGTGTCCATGAGGGGTGGGAAGGCGGAAGTGAACCGTCAAGGGGCCAACCCCGGGCCATGTGAGCACTCAAGGTTATTACCGAATCATCTTTGGAAAAAATGGCGGCAGTACCGTCCCCTTTGTGGGCGTCCAGATCGATAGCCCACACTTTTTTTACGGTATCAGCGGCTTGAAGACGCCGAATTGCCAGCGCCGTATCATTAAGAGGGCAGAATCCATGGCCGAAATTCTGATGACCATGATGCGCGCCGCCTCCAAGATAGTGACAAAATCCGGTGTCCAGGGCGATTTGAGAGGCCCGCCATGTTCCCGCATGCATTTTCATTATAAGCGGCGTCATCTCTCCGAGAGGGCTGCGTGCCGTCTCAGGTTCCCAGCGGTTATAGGATCCATCGGAATTAACAAGTTCAAATGCTGTCTTGAAACGTTCCCGGGCCCTTTCGTCGAAGAAACCCCGGGCATATTCCGGAGAATTAACCCGGAGTAAGTCATCAAGGCTTGTGGTGTCGTCAAAACCATCTGTCAACCATTCAGACTCCCGGCCTGAAAGAACCGAATGGTTATGAAGGGCTTCCATCGTTCTGGTTTTTCGGGAATCAAGAGCAGGGATTTTTATTCCAAAACGGGGGAAGTCCAGTAAAGCACTGTCATCGTAGAGAATCATGTATTGATTATATACCGGAAAGTTGAGGGTTTCACTCCTGTTGGTATTCAGTCTTTATAGCTAAACGCCGATACCGGGGATAGGGAAGAAATAGGTTTTAAGAGACATTCCCGAGAGTATTCCCTGTCTATGAGGATAACAATGAGCCTGAATGACACAATAGATGAGAAAGCCCTGTGGGCGACGCTGAAACAGCTTCAGAACAACCTGGAACAGACATTTCGTGTCGCTGGAAAAGCCCGGAAGCTATCAGGTTTCGGCTCTATGGCCGATCCGCTCAGACAAATGCACTGGACCTCGGCATTTCTGGGGCTCACAGATCTTGCGGATATCACGGCTATTGGCGCCTCCTTCGTGGTTCAATTGCAAAAGAACAATTACCGCTGGTCGGTGGAACTTTCAGATGTTTTAAAAACCCTGCTGAATAGAAGCCGTGCATTCCTCAAAGCAAAGCCTGAGGAGCCCTCGGCCGGGGTCTTTATCGACAGTCAGAGAGCTGTACTTCAGGGAAGCGAGCTTAAACATCCAGTCCCCGTTCAAGATCTGATTGATACTTTCAGGCGCCGGCAGATTGATAAAAATGTTGTTTCCGCCTGCCGACAGCTGACCGTAGGTCAGGATAAAACCTTCAGTCACGCAATTTCTGTCCCTTTATTTGCAAAAAAACGCCATCGGCCCGATCGGTATCTCTCCCTGGTTTATCTCGATCTGGATAATCAGGAACTCAACCTGAAAGATTTATCAGGGATTCTCGATGAAGCTTTCAATAAATCAGAGATTCTGCTTCACGGCCCTCTCGGCATTCCCTGGAAGAACTACCAGACCTACAAAGCAAAAAAACCCTATTACCTCCTGCTGGACACGGTTCAGGAAAGCCGGATTTGGCTCAATTCAAGAGATATCTCCGGTAAAACGGTGAAAACACTGAAATCACCTGAGATTGATCCCATTGGAGAGCCTCGGGTGATAATCAGAGAGGTTCAGGCACCCCTTGTATACAGAGGACCGATTCAATCAGCTGAAAAATCCGCAGCGGCTCAGCCGGAGGCAGTACTCGATGCCGTCGGCGGCCGGGCCGGAAAAAAATCAGGCAGAAAGAAAGAGAAAATCAGGAATAGAGACCTGCAGATAAAGTTCCCTGTTGGTGCCAAACTCATATTGATTGTTTCGATTATCATCATCTTGGCAATGTCCACGCTGGCGTATCTTTCCATATACTTTTTTAAGGGTGAAATCAGAAATCAGGTTGAAGATACGAACATTTCGCTGTCACAGACTGTCGCGAAACAGGCAGAAAAAGAAATTGAACAGTTCTTCGATCTCTCAAACCTTCTGTTTCAGGTTGGATCTGCCTCAGGCGGTTCAACCACACTGATTGACGATTTCTTTTACAACTACCCCTCTCTGATTTATGTCGGAGTTCCAGGCAGCAGCTTTGAATTTGCCAACAGGGACTGGTTCCGGGATAATCGAATATCCAACGAAAAAACCATACTTCAAGGTATTCTGGCAGCCAGATCCTCAGACCTGGAAAGAGCAAGATCCGGTGAAACTGTTGTTCTGAACGTTTCACCCTTCATACCGAATCTAAAGGCTCCGGTTATAGCTTTGGCGGCTCCTTTTCTTCTTGGATCCGAACAGACAGTCCTGGTGATTCTGGCGGACATCGGCGACAGCCTTGCCGAAAGCGTCAGTAATCAAAAGGGAAATACAACAACCGTTATTATTAATTCCGACGGCGATATGCTGGCACATCCGGATTTCACCCTTGTATTCGGGGGTGAAAGCCTCAGAGACTCTCCGGTCTTTCAGGAAATGTATTCCCGGGGACTTAAAGAGGGTCAAATCCGATTCCAGGAGGACACTCTCAACGGCCCGGTAAAAGTGATGGGATCGTTCAAGATCATACCAATTGGAAATCTGGGTGTTGTTACAACTGTGCTTGAGAAGGACGCCTTCGGTGTTGTGATGTCAATCCAGATTCTGAACTGGTCTCTCCTTGGAGCCGTTCTATCCCTGGCGGTTCTCGCCGTATACTTTTTCTCACAGAGCATATCCAAACCCCTGAAAGAACTCACTCTGGCCACCAGGATGATTAAAGCTCAAAATTACGGGGCAATTTCCATTCAGCCGAAATCAAAGGATGAAGTGGGGCAGCTCACCCGCAATTTCATGGAGATGATACCCCATCTCCAGGCCCGGGAACGGCTCAGAGAAAAGACCGAGGCATTTATCAACAAGCAGGTAGCGGCGATGATCGACGGGGATACACTGCCCGATCATGCGGAAACCAAAGATGTCACGGTATTTTTCTCGGATGTCCGGGGATTTACCGGGATGAGTGAGGCCATGGGAAATCCGCAGATTGTTCTGGACAACCTTTCGGAATATTTCAGTGCCATGGTGCCCTGTGTCGAGGCAACCCGGGGAACTGTGGACAAATTCATCGGGGATGCGGTGATGGCAGTCTGGGGCAGCATGCAGGATCTGGAGAATAACGCTGAGTCTGCTATAAATGCTTCCCTGATGATGCGGGCGGCTTTACGGGAATTCAACTCCGGCCGGGGAACAATCACCCGCCCCTTCTTTCAGATTGGATGCGGGCTCAACAGCGGACCCACCACTGTTGGAATTATGGGCGATCCCAGGATGAAGATGGAATGGGCCCATATGGGAGATACCGTCAATCTGGCCAGTCGTATTGAAGCTCTGAACAAACCGATGGGTACCGACATCCTGATTTCCCAGGCAACCGCCGACAGGGTTGAAGGGCTCTTCCACCTTGTACCTATGAATAAAATAAAAGTAAAAGGAAAAGCTGAACCCCAGCAGATTTACGCGGTTCTCGGGCGTATGGATGATGATTCCCGCCCGGGATCGATGACGGAGATGAGAGCCATGGTTGGCATCACAGGAGATTTCGGCCCGGTATCCGACTCGGAGGAACATGAAGTCAAGTATGAAATCCTCGACTCGTGATAAAACCCGAAACATACTCGTTTCCATACTTCTGGTAAGTTCCGCAGTCTTTTTCGGCCGGCTCTTCTGGAACGAAATCAATAGAACTGTTGAAAATATCGGCGGGGTTGTTGTCGGTGAAATCGTCGAAGTCAGGGGACAGGCTCAGCGCCGTTACGACCGGCAGTCCCGCTGGGGCAGTCTGAACGGCAGCGAAGAGGTGTACAATCTTGATGCCATCCGCACATCCTCGGATTCCGGCGCCGTTATTGTATTGAAAAGTACCGATGAGTCGGGCAACGTCCTCTTCGATGAAATTTCTCTGGGCCCGGATACCTATATCATTCTCGATCTCTTCGGTAAAACCAGAAATATCAATTTTGTCGGTGGTGATATATCCGCCACCGGCGCCGAGGGGCTCACCATCAGTGCCGAAGACACCCTGGTGGCCGTCGATCAGGGTTCGGTAAACCTCAACCGCGAAGAAGGCGAACAAACCAGTGTTACGGTAACCGAAGGAGAAGCTACGGTTAATACCCGTGAAGGAGCCACCATTGTCGGTACCGAATCAATCCTTCACATAAACGAAACCAGTGGAACGTCCACTCGTGAACAGCTACCCCTTGCTGTAAAAGCACCCAAATCAAATGCGCTGCTCCTTACATACAATGATAACAGGCGTGTGAATTTCAGCTGGGATCTCTTCGCGGATTGGCGGAAACCAACTCTGGAAGTGTCGGCGAACTCATCATTCGATGATATTGATGCCGATGTTTACCGGGCGGAAGCAGATTCAAGTGCCAGTCTGCAGCTCCCCCCCGGCCTTTGGTATTGGCGGGTGGTTAATACTGAGAATGGAGAATCCGGCCCCACCAACGTTTTTTCAGTCGATGTGGAAAGAGAAGCCCGGCCGATCTCCCCGATTCCCGAACTGGTGATACCCTTTCGAAGTGATGCCCCGGCTGTATCACTTCAATGGGTAAGGACATGGTTCGCCGATTCATACACCCTTGAAATGAGCCGCAATGCGTCCTTTACAAAAACCCCTGTCGTCAGAGAACTCTCAGGCAGCTCAATCCTGATGGAACAGCTTTCCGCAGGAACCTGGTGGTGGCGTGTTACCCCGCAGTACCGCCGCGGGATTTTAGAGAGTCCGCCCACCGTGGAAAGCAGAAGCTTCGTTCTTGAACAGCGGCTTGGTCATAATCAGATAACCCTGATAAGTCCGGCAGATGATACAAGCATCTCCGCCCTGGATGTGAGGGACGGCGTTCCGTTCCGTTGGCAGGATCAGGAGGACCTGATTTCTTACCGGATAAGGATATCCTCCAACGAGTCCATGTCCGATATTCAAGCCGAATCCGACGGCCCTGAGAACTGGAAAACCCTCCTTCCAGCCCCGGAACCTGAAACGTACTATTGGCGTGTTGAAGCTCAGGCTGCCGACGGCCTGCCGGTCCCCGTATCGGAAACCCGGAGTTTTACCATACGCCCCCTTTCCGGATCAGTGGAGCTTCTCGATCCCGCTCCCGGAGAAACCAGAGAGATTGAACCCTATTCATCACATACATTCATCTGGCGCAGTGAAGTTCCGGGTACCGCCCGTTTCCAACTTGATCGAATAAGCGGTGATTTTGACGCCGCAGCAGAGCGTACAAGAATAATTGAAAGCCTTGTACTTGGTGAAACTTTCACCGCACCCCTCCCCGGAGAGGGTATTTACAGCTGGAAAATTCAGATACTGGATGAGAACAGCAGAACTCTGGTTGAAAGCCGGGAAGGCCTTTTCACCCTGCGTTCAGAGTTCAGTCCGCCGGTCTTGAATACCCCGAGGCCCGGCTCTGTAATCAATCTGATCGGCTCATCCGCCATCTCCCTCGCCTGGGATCCCGCCCCTGGTGCCGATGCCTACCGTGTCGTGCTTAAAGCCCCGAACGGAACAATAGTCAACAGGGACGACCGAGCCGTCTCTCTTGTAAGAGATTTCACCCTGGGGAGAAACAGCGGAATCGGCAGCTATACCGTTGAACTCACCTCAATACGGGATAATCCACCCCCCGGTGCATCCAAAACCAGTGCAAGCGCGGCATACCGCTTCGAAGTCGGCGATTTCGTCCAGTATTCTGCCGCCCGGCCCGTATCCCCTGCCAATGGAGCCGCAATCAGCGCCCTTGAATCCCTGAGAAACGGCATAACCCTGAATTGGAATCAGGATCCGCCTCTGGAGCGATACACCGTTGAAATCGACAACGGCAGAGTAAACCGGCTCTATCAGACATCAGAACCCAGTCTTAATCTGGAAGCCCTCGATTCCGGCAGTTACAGCTGGGTTGTTAAATCCAGGGACAGTTTCGGCCAGGAAGCCCCGGACAGTAGTAAGTTCCATTTCACCATCGATGAACTCCCTTCCCTTTCCAGGCCAACTGTAACATCCCCATTATCAGGTGAAGATGTGGACATGACCGGCCGGAGGAACCTTGTTTTCGACTGGCAAAATGTCAACGGGGCTGATTTCTACGATCTGGCGCTGTATGTTGAAGGTTCAGGATTGCCGCTGCTGAGAGAGACAGGTTTGAGTGGAACTCGTTACACCCTGAACAACCTGAGGATTCTGGATGTCGGGAATTTCATTCTTGCCATTCAGGCACGTACCGAATACGAGGATGTGGGTGTCACCCGCAAAAGCCCCATGGTACGGGTACCGTTCTCACTCTCAGTGAATATTGCCGACACGGCGCCGACAATCCTCACCGATGAGCTGCAGTATGCCGAGTAGATTTTTTGAAAAAACAAATGAAAGGTATGATACCCCAGGGCAAGCCCTGGACCCAGAGTTGCCAAAGGCAACTCTATTCCGCCCCAAGGGGCGGGGTATCATACCTTGCTTTGCCTTCACTCGCTCGGAAATACCCAAGGGTA
>JAUUYD010000401.1 GCA_030590585.1 Spirochaeta sp. | reverse complement strand
GTGAAAGCTTGCTATTGTAGTCGAGCTGCTTTGTCGGAAAATTACTCGATGATACAGTACTCTCGGCAAAGACATACAAAGTTATATCCGCAGCAGCAGTGGTACTCACCGAGGAGATATAATGTGGAAAGATCAGTTCATCCGAAGCATACCGAATCGTGATCGGGGGAAGGAATTCACTTTGATAATTTCGCATGATGCCCGGTCTGAGTTTAATCGCAACAAAAGACCAACTCAGGTCGATGTACCGATCGAGGACTTCACCGGTTCTGTTTCCGATCGAGAAATCATTGTCGATTAACCAATTCAGCATTGGCTGGGGATTCGCCGCTCTGATGATGCTTACTTCGTAATGATCAAGAAGAACGGTCCCAAGAACTTCAATATCCAGAGAAGAGTCCTCCGCACCTCCTTTGTTGTGAACGAGCACACCAATACTATCGACGGTATAATTATGATTACCTTCAATATTCAGGTTGAATACTTCGGTATTGACAAGACGGGATTTCAAGTCGGTAATCACCATGTAATCCCCACCTGAATTCATCAACTCATCATTGATGCGGAGATCCCGGGCCTCCACCCAGCGGCCATGAGTCGTCACCGGAGTTTCATCATCGGGGACATCCGCAGGATAGGGCCGTGTGTTCAAATCATCGCCGCTTAATACAAAAAACGGGTGATTCCCGGTGGCCGTTACGATAGATTCAGCGATTCTGATATCAATCATATCTCCCGAATATCGGTGAGTCAGCCGTTTCAGAACAGGTTTGTATTCCCATTCACCAGTCGACAGATCAAGCGAGTAAATAAGCATTCCAACCGGTACCGAATCAATCCGGTAAAGACCCTCTACCGTTTGTACTTCAGTTCCTGAAGGAAAGCACCCACCCGACCCTCTACTGGGAATTTTCGGAGCAGTCATGTAATCGAGTATGTCAAACACCGCAGTCATATCAACTCCGGCCTCAGATATATCACGGATGTCCGGTGGTTCGGTTGTGGGTATTATCCAACCGAAATCATCTCCATCGCCGGAATATTCCGTTGACAGGGTCATACTGATCTCACGGCCATTCCTGATTATGATTGCCCGTTGATCTGAGCTGACTGCCACCGATTCATCGTTTGTGACGAATCCACCATCGGCCATTAATTCAGACATAAAGAGAAAGATCAGAGTCAGAAGGAAAATAAATCGAAGAGAATATCGCTTATTCAAGTCAGTTCCAAGCCTCCCTAAAAACCCTTCGGTCACGGACAGAAGTATGAATAGCAAAGGTGGAGACTTGATGCAGCAGCTTCGAGCAGGGGATTAGTGGAGATAGTTCTATGCTCCGGAAAGCAATCTCCTGCTCAAGGTATGAAAACATGCCCGTTTTCTATTGAATTATACTTGATGGTGTCAATTTTTTCCATGAAAAGAAGCTGCTGATTCCGGTTCACAGGCAATTCAGTCTAAACTTGAGCAGCATGACAATTAACCGCCGATTTCTCTATGCCATTCTCATTCCGACTCTGCTCATCGACATCGGTATGAAACTTGGAAATGCCTATATTCCGCTTTACGCCAGGGGGCTGGGCGCCTCGATGTCGGCCGCCGCCCTTGTTTCAGCTTTATTGTTTCTGGGGCAGGCTTTAACTGACCTCCCGGGGGGCTGGCTGGTTCACCGCTACGGTGAGAAAAAAATGATGGGAAGCGGCGGGGTTATTATCGTTCTTGCCATGCTTCTCAGAATCCTTTCAAGGGATCTGCTGAGCTTCACATTTTCTGTATTTATTTTCGGAGTAGGCACTTCTTTAATCTGGATATCCCGGATGTCCTGGCTCAAGAAAGAGATTCGCGGAGACCAGCGGGGATCGTCAATGTCCCTGGTAGGTGGATCGCTGCGGGCTGCCACAATCATCGGCCCTCTGGCAGGAGGTTTTATTGTTGAACAGGCTGGCTACAAGGTGCTTTTCGCCACCCAGGGACTCTTTCTGATTGCCGCTCTCGGAGTCATTCTTATCGGTGTTCCTCAAACAGGGAAATCTGAAGTGACTTATTCCCGCTCTCTTGATTCGGTAGCGGCACGCTGGCGAGCCGACCGTACCACGATACTCGCCGCCACTTTCGGCATTGCCGGTTTGACAGTGCTTCGAACCTCACACGGGATTCTACTTCCCCTCTGGGGCGGAGAACTGGGTTTAAGTGAGGGGCGTATCGGTATCGTGATGTTCGCCGGAGGCCTGGTGGATGCATCTCTGTTTTGGATTTCAGGGATTATAATGACCCGCAGGGGCCGGAAAACAGCGGCTATCATGTGTACCGCAGGGCTGGCATTGGCCATCGGGCTGCTCCCCCTGGTTAGAAGCTTCCCGGCACTGATACTGCTCTCGGCAATGGCCGGGTTGGGTAATGCCATGGGAGCAGGAATTAATCTTACCATCAGCGGGGATCTGGCCCCGAAGGATTCTCCCGCGGCATTCTTGAGTTTCTGGCATTTTTTCATGGGATTCGCCGGTTTTGGAGGTCCGGCACTGGCGGCCTGGATGATAGGAGCCGCCGGAGCCGCCGCGGCCCCGCCTGTCACTGCCGGCGTGGGGTTCCTCGGAGCAGTGCTCATGGTTTTATTTATGAAGGAAACCCGAAAAAAATGAAAAAGAGAGTCGCAAGAGGTCGTTTATTACAAAATTACTGGAAAATGACTGCCGGAAAATCGTAGCATCATGAGTATGAAGACAAAAAAGTCCCGTATTATTCGCCGTATCGTCATCAGCATGGCAATCGTTATTACCCTGATGGGAAGCGGCTGTTTAAGCGTTTTCCAGGAAATCTCGGCAAAAGCCGGGAACAAGGTTGAAACCCAGGTACGTTTTTCCATGAGTAAGGCCATGCTGACGGCTATGGACAGTATGGGCGGAGAACCGGCGGAAACCGATGAAATATTCGATACCGAGAACGGACCGATAAACCCCGAGAATATCCCGGGACTCACCAATCTTGTGGTTGAAGATCTGGACAACGATGTGGATGTCGGAATTTATTTCAAAGGAACAATAAGTAAAGTTCCTTCCGGACTGGGTCCTGCCGACGCCCCGTTTATCCCCTTTGAAGATGGAAATACCATCACCATCGGATTACCCACCCTGGATGAGAACGCGGGCTCCGCTGAGAGTTCAGAATCAGATGAGATGGGAGCCATGTTTTTTGCCTCCTCCAAGTACCAGTTGAGCCTGGATAAGAATCTCTATCCTGATATCAGCTCAGCCAGGGTAATGGTGGGCAGCGAGGAATACCCGGCATCAGTGCTGGAACTTGCAGGCAGCTGGTTGGTGGAATTCCCCATTATCTACTGGATGCAGGCTCCCAAGGGCTGTCTGCTGGTGCTTGAGAAGTAAAGCGACAGATCAGCATTTACAAACGAAATAATCTACTCAGAATCAATTATTTGTTACGGTGAAATAGAAAGTAGGACTCGTATATGGGGTTTTGACGCTAGTAACTAAATAATGCCATTCATAATCTCCAGCCCTATTATCAAT
>JAUUYD010000123.1 GCA_030590585.1 Spirochaeta sp. | reverse complement strand
TCCAAATATAGTTTTCCGGTCAGTGATTACAGTGATATGGCTGCTGAGATTGAATCCGGGTATCTCAAGGAAAAGTTAAATTGATATTTCTGGATTCAAACATCCCGATGTATCTGATCGGTGCGGATCATCCCAATAAGGAGCGTACGGTTTCTCTTCTCCAGCGTCTTGTAAGAGACGAAGAAAGATTGGTAACTGACGCGGAATGCTTGCAGGAGATTCTTCACAGGTACACAGCTATTCGACGGATAGAGGCGATACAGCCGGCTTTCGATGCATTATTCGGCTTAGTCGATGAGGTGTTTCCTGTTGATTATGATGCCTTAATCCTGGCGAAAGATATCCTGCTGGCTTCCAGCCATGCCTCAGCCAGGGATTCTGTTCATGCTGCTGTAATGAAGAATAATGGAATTGAACAAATCTTCAGCTTTGATTCTGATTTTGATGCTTTTTCATTTATCACAAGGATATCTTAAAATATCCGGGGAATTCCAAATACCATCATCAGATGAGTCAGGTATCCCCGGGGGCAGCGTAAGTCAACTGTCCCCCGGGAGTACCTTTTTCAGCCTATCTCATTGCCGACTTTCCGTGCCCGTTCGGTTTTATCCATATTGATTCCCGCGGCAATACCGGCTTCTACCAGGAGATTCCATCCCGCGGCCAGCTGAATATATTCCGCCCAATCGTCCACGGCGGGAATCCTCAGGGTTGGAAACAGGGTCTCCCGGTCGGCGATGGCAATGATGGTAACTCCGACTCCATCAACCAGGCATTCTTTTAGTTTCGCCTCTTCCTCAGGGAAGGGATTTATCAGGATAACAACGTCTTCTTTGTACATGATTTCCTCGATGCCGTGGGCGGCGTAAGTCCCTTCCAGGAAATCTGATGGTTTGCGGACAATTTCGTTGGTTTTCAGGGTGAGTTCTTCGGCCACGCCGTCGTTGCGGCCGGCGAAGTAAATGGTTCTGGCGTTGGCCATGGCTTTGCTGAATTCAGCAGGTACGGGTTCGGACAGGGCTTTGGCAACTGCATCGGCAGCTGCTGAAACATCCGGGAATGTTCTGCCATCCAAAGAGGCGCAGACGGCCTGCCATACCATAGCCTGTTCAATGACGCTTTTAGTGGCGGCAACGGCATTCTCCCAGCCGCAGCCCAGTACCAATGTGGTATCGGAGGTATCTTCCAGGGGTGTTCCTGTATTGGTTGAGACTGCTCCGAGTTTTTGATGACCTTTTTCCTTGAGGCTTTTGTATAAGCGCACCAGCTCCAGGGTTCTACCTGAGTTGGATGTTCCCAGAACGCCGTAGGAGGACAAATCGTATTCCATAGCCTGGGTTGCGCCTTCGGTAAACGGGACGATACTCCCGGTATTCCGAAGAGCCGCTGCTCTGGCCCGTTTTGCGGGGAATATGCGGCTGGAGCCTTCACCGGTGAATAAAAGCGCCTGTGATCCTTTTACAAGTTCCGCCAGGGGGGCGGCAGCAGCATGATTAAATCGGCGCATGACATCCGGGGCTTCCAGCATTTCCCTGCAGAGGGCAAACTGCGTGTATTTCTCTTCATTCAAATTCATATGTTTATCCTTTATTTTGATTTTATTTTCGGTGTCTTATGAAATCTGCCAGCTCGTTCTGGATAACTGGTTCCCGGGGGAAACCTCCACCCAGATGCTGCCAGTAACATTCGGCATGTTCTACTCCAACCATTTTACCCAATTCCGCATTGAATCTCTTCATCTCACCAAAAAAATCATCCATACCCATCATCTGCCGCATCAAATCCTGCTGGGATTTGTGATGAGTAAGCATTTCCATCTTCTTTTCCATGGGTGAATCTGAGATATTGATGAAAAAATGAGGCTCCGGAACCGGATTTCCCAGGAAATCGGTGAGATTCATGGGCATCTCATGGTAGAAAACAGGAGTTCGGGGCAGGGGTTCTTCATCTGAAGGAACGTTCGGCAGGGAGCTTATCATGGTAGCGGCATCGACGATGTCGTGAGTTATTCGATGATCGTTGTGATAATCAAATGGCGGATGAGTGATAACCACTCCGGCCTTCACCCGTCGGATCAGGGTGACTACCTCAATTCGGATGGCTTCATCATCAAAGAGATAGCCATCCCGGCGGTTGAAGCAATAATAATCAGCACCAAGTTCTGCGGCAGCGGCAGCAGCTTCTTCCTGACGGACACGAACCGTATCCCGCTCATTCATGGTATAGCTGCCCATACCTCCGGCAGTCATGGTAGCGATGGTGATTTTCCATCCCCTTTCAACCAGTAATGCAAGAGTTCCGGAACACCAGGCTTCGGCATCATCGGGGTGTGCCTGGATTATCAGAAGGTTTTTTGGAATTGAGCTCATCTGATATCTTCCAGAGATACATAGTCTGGAAGCGGGGTTATCAACGGACGGGCATAATCCAGGAAGGCCTCTGTGACATTGTTACCCCGTTTATTAATCATATTCTCAGGCATCTCCTTTGCGTGTACGGCCACGTCAGAAAGAGCTGCACGTCCGTATCCGAACTTTCCCGATTCGTCCCTGGTGATGGAGACCATATAACCCGTTTCACCGGATGAAGCCAGACGGACAGCTTCGGCTCCGCATCCGGCAGCTCTCTGGATATCACTTGGTTCTGCCCGGTCGATGGCGCACATGGGTAATGATTCAGTAATCTGAAACTCACCCCGCAGCCCTGTGGCTTCGGCAAGGATACGGTGAACATTCAGTCCGGCGCTGGAGCCGCTCATGGCACCGTATTCCACATTTCCGAATTTGTCCTGTTTATCAGAAGCACTCACCGGGGTTCCGTCAGGATATTTAATCCCCTCACTCACCACAACACTGACAAAACCGTATTTATCAATACAGGCTTTGGCATCTTCAAGAAACTCTTCAGTCTTAAAAGGGCGTTCGGGACAGTAAATAAGGTGTGGCGGGTCACCAAGCTCTTTACGGGCCAGGGCTGTGGAGGCGGCCAGCCAGCCGGCATCCCGTCCAATGGTCTGGTAAATAACAAAACTGTCCACTTTCTGCATATCCCGGGCCAGACGGCCGGATTGCTGAACGCAGAGTGCATTATACCGGCCGGCTGAAGGGTAACCGGGAGTATGATCTGTACCGTAAAGATCGTTATCAACAGTTTTTGGGATTCCGATGCCCCAGAGTTCATAACCGGTGGATCGGCAATAGGCTTCAATACGATGGATGGTATCCATGGTGTCGTTTCCACCGATGAGAAAGAAGAAGCGGATATTATGCTCTTCGAATACTTTCCGGATTGTTGGAAGATCTTCCTCTTTCAGCTTGTATCGGGAGGAACCTAGGGCCGATGAGGGGGTGGAGGTCAGCCCGTTGATGACAGCCTCACTCTGGGCACTCAGGTTCACCATATTGCCGGCCATGAAACCGTCGATGCCGAACCTCATGCCATAAAGAGTTTCAATCGCGTCACTGGAGTTCACACCGCGAATGACTCCTTGAAGACTGGCATTTATTACACTTGTCGGTCCGCCTGATTGGCCGACCAGGGCGTTTCCTTTAAGCATATATCACTCCTTGGCACTGCTATATATATGGTACAGGTATATTTTCTCTCTATCGATATCCTGAGAAATTCCAATATCCCGGCGAAACTGTCAAGGCTCTCATCAATGTTCTCTATTCAATCGGTATAACTATCTTGATACATACCTTTCTCAATTAGCTGTTGAGTGATACTTTCAAGTAAAGGAAGTACGATATGAAACCAGTCAAACTTGGTGTTCTCGGTGTTGCAAAGCATTACTCGCTTCGCCTTCGCCTGCCGGTGAAGAATTCTCCCATGATTGAGTTGACTGCCCTTGGATCGCGTTCACTGGAACGTTCCCAAAAAGCGGCAGCCGAATGGGGTTTTAAAAAAGCTTACGGTTCTTATGAAGAAGTCCTGGCCGACCCGGATGTGGAAATGGTCTATATTCCTCTTCCAAATGATTCTCATGCCGAGTGGATTAAAAAATGTGCCGATGCCGGTAAGGCAGTTCTCTGTGAAAAACCGGTGGCCATGAACGCCGATGAAGCCGCCGATGCTTTTGCCTATGCTGAAAGTAAGGGTATCATGGCCATGGAAGCCTTCATGTACCGTTTTCACCCACAGTGGGTTCGGGCCCGGGAGCTTATTGATATCGGTGAAATTGGTGATGTGCAGTCCATCCATACCATTATCAGTTATAATCTCACAGATCCCACTAACATCCGGAGCCGTATGGAAACCGGCGGAGGTGCTTTGTATGATATAGGCTGCTACGCCGTTTCTTCAGCTCGATTCCTTCTCGGGCGGGAACCTGAACGGGCAATTTCCACTATCAGCCGGGATCCGGTAGGCGGCACCGACATCCTTAGTTCCGGAATCCTGGATTTCGGCGATGCCCGATCACTCTTCACAGTGGCAACCAGAATGGCGCCCCGTCAGAAAGTTTCAGTCTACGGATCCGGTGGTAATCTCACAATAATCCTTCCATTTAATGCCTACCCGGATGTTCCTCTCAAACTGATTGTGGATAGCGGTATCGGGCCCCGGGAAATCAAATGCGGTCCTGACGATCAATATGCTCTCATGTTTGAGAGTTTTGCCAAGGCACTTCGTGACGGCAGACCGGCACCCACGCCGCCCTCGGATGCCATTGCCAATATGAAAGTGATTGATGCCTTGTTCCGTTCTGAGAAAAGCGGAGGCTGGGAAACTGTTTAAGGGATAGCAGATGGATAGTCCACCTGCTCAGATTTTCTCAGGCCGACGCATCAGGGGCAGCAGGGCTACACTGGCCATAACGATTATGCCGAGGAGTATGAAGGCCTGAGAGAACCAGCCCCGGGCACCGGCTGCCGCCATGAGAGGCGGAGCTAATCCACTGCCTATCAGATTTGAGATTGGAAAAGCCAGTGCCACAGCCAGGCTTCTTCGTTCCGGAACTGTTACCTTCGTGAGTTCATTAATTGCTACCGGGAAGAACGCTCCCACAAAAAGAGGCTGCAGGAAGACTCCGGCAATCAGAAGTCCACCATGGGCCAGGCCTATCAGCAGGGTAGCAGCGCCTGTTACCAGAAGATTCACCGATATAACCGGGCGGAAACCGAAACGGTCGGTTAAGGCACCAGCTATGAAAAGCACGGCAATTCCTGTGATACGGGATGCTCCAACAAGATTGTTGACAAATCTTTCAGGAAGACCCTGTTCAACCATCAGGTAGGTGGGCAGAACACTGAACACCCCCATGGCTGCTGCAACCCCTACCGCAAAGAGAGCTGAGATAACCCAGAAAGAACGGTTTCGTGCAAGTTCTGCGAGATTTCTGAAATTCGGGGGCTGGCCATGTTCATTACCGAAACGGCCGATCAAGGCAAATACAAGTGCGGTGACAACCCCGCCGATACCTGTTATCAGCATAATACCCCGCCAACCGATCATCGGTGCAAAAGCTGCGGCAAAAATCGGTGCCAGGATAAAAGTAAGGTTGGGACCGAACTCATGTAAGGCAATAGCTTTTCCATGGTGGACATCCGGTGCAACGCTGGTAACAGTGGTAATTCCGGAGCCGGGATAGAGGCCAAGGGCCCAGCTCCCAAGAAAAATCAGAAGGTGAAAAGTTTTTTCACTATGAACCATGGAGAGAAATATAGCGGCCAGGGATGTACACAGTATGGCTGTTACAATAATCCGCTTGTGAGTCAGGTACCGGGCAATAAATCCTGAAATAAGCAGCCCGGTTATGAAACCTGCCGAGGAGCTTAAGAAGAATAGCGAAGCTCTGTCGAAGTTGATTCCGAGGTCATCCGATATCCTGAGTAAAAGAGGAGCCAGCAGCGTCTTGGGCATCATGCCGAAGAAGATAAGCAGGGTTAGAAAAAGTATAGAGGGGAGAGCCGGGGTGAAACGATCGTGTTTGTGAGTATTCATTTTATGGGTGCAGGGTAACAGGTAAAGCGTGGATGAGTCTGCAGTATTTTCATATATTGATTTATTCTGATGACCTGATCTATTATATTCAATGCACACGTGTGCATAAAACTTTGTAACTTCAAAAAAAGGGATTTAAGCATGAAAATAGCATTATTCGGAGCGGGCAGTGCCCAGTTCGGCTTCAGTACCCTCGGGGATATTTTTCAAAGCACAGTGCTGAAAGGGGCTGAAGTGGCTCTGATGGATATTAATGATGATGCTCTGGGCAAGGTTCATCGGAAGGCACTCGAATATGTAGAAACTCATAAGCTGGATTTCAATATAACTTCTACAACAGATCGAAAAGAGGCGCTTAAGGGCTGTGACTTTGTAATTATCTCAATTGAAGTCGGAGACCGATTCAAGCTCTGGGATATGGATTGGAAGACGCCGATGCAGTACGGGATTAACCAGGTTTATGGCGAGAACGGAGGTCCGGGAGGCATTTTCCATGCCTTGAGAATAACTCCTCCCATTCTGGAAATCTGTGATGATGTAGTGGAAATCTGTCCGGATGCCACGGTGTTCAACTACTCCAACCCCATGTCGGCAATTACAACTGCAGTCTTGCGTAAGCACCCTGAATTGAAGTTTGTCGGCCTCTGTCATGAGATTGCTTCCCTTGAGCGTTATCTCCCGGAGATTCTGGGTACAGATCTGAAGAATCTGAAATTACGGGCAGCTGGTCTGAACCATTTCAGTGTTCTTCTTGAAGCTTCCTATAATGATTCGGGGAAGGATGCCTACCCCGACATTCTGGCAAAGGCTCCCTCTTTCTTCGAAAAGGAACCCGGTTACTCTGATGTTTGGGATTACACACGGCGTACCGGAATCGCCCCCAGGACTGAAGGGGCTAAGGAACGCTGGAGGATGGATGTAAAGGAAAGTTCCAGGCCCTGGTCGGACCGCGGCCTGTTTCACGCTATCCTGGAAACCTACGGCCTACTGCCTATCACCCTGGACAGTCATCTGGGGGAATACCTTTCCTGGGCAAGGGATGCCGCCGACCATCAGGGTATCCTGGATTTCTATGAGTTCTACCGACATGCTCTGTCCAACCCGGATGATGCGGAAATCACCAGTGAACTCAGCGAGC
>JAUUYD010000473.1 GCA_030590585.1 Spirochaeta sp. | reverse complement strand
CGCCATATTAATCGGTGTCATTGCAGCCTATGTATCCAAAAAAACTCCTTTCGGTCGGCATGTGTATGCAGTCGGCGGGAACGAGGATGCGGCCAAGCTCTCGGGAATAAGGGTAAGCCGTGTGAAAATGGCCACTTATATGTTTTCGGGATTCACAGCGGCTCTCATCGGACTGATCCTTGCTTCCCAGTTGATGGCCAGCCACCCGGCAACGGGAGAATCCTATGAACTGACGGCGATAGCGGCTGTCGTCCTTGGGGGTACATCCCTGAGCGGCGGGCGTGGATCTGTCGGTGGTTCTATTATCGGTGCTCTGATACTCGGCGTTCTGAACGACGGATTGATTATGGTCGGTGTCTCCTCTTTCTGGCAAACGGTTATCAAGGGTCTCGTCGTCATTCTCGCGGTGGTGATCGATCAGTATCAGTTGAATAAACAGAACGAAGCGGCCCTGAAGCAGCAAACAGTGAGTAATGCAGAATAGTTGAATTAAAGAATCTTATTGGGATCAATACATGGTCATTGTTGTCTACAGGTAGCATTACAGATAAACAATCAGGTATGGTGTGACAGTGAAAAGACAGTCAAGACTCGATTATCTACAGGAAATCATAACAGAAGCCAATTCTATAACCATCAAGGATTTAGCTAATCAGCTCGATGTATCCGTGATGACAATCAGGCGGGACATGGAAGTTCTCGAGGAATCCGGACTTGTACGAACCTACCGTGGAGGCGTTATCGTTTCCGAACGGAATAACAGAAAGCCGGGATCCAAAGGGTATTCCCTTACATCGGCTGAAACGGCAAATGTGGATGAGAAAAGAGGCATAGCGAAACTTGCCGCATCACTCATTGATGATGGTGATGTTGTTTTCTTTGACGCGGGATCGACTGTTGAGCTGATTATCGAATACGTGAATCCGAATATTGAGATGACGGTTCTCTGCTATAGCCTGAACATTCTCAATCTTGTTGCCCATCGTAAAAATACTCGTATCGTCTTATCCGGCGGTATCTTTCATCCTGATTCACAGAATTTCGAAAGTCCTGAAGGACTTCAGCTTCTCAGTCGTAATCGCAGTTCCAAGGCATTCATCTCTGCGAATGGCATTCGCGTGGATCTTGGTGTGACAAGTTCAGGGCAATTTGAGATTCCAATTAAACGTGCGGCTATTGAAAACAGTGCACAATCCTACCTGGTCGCCGACAGCAGCAAATGCGGATTGGTGCGAACCGGTCATTTCGCCGAGGTGGATGATTTTTCTTCAATTATTACCGACTGGGAACTAAAAGAGGAGATGCGGGAGAAGCTCATCGAAAGCGGTGCATCAGTCATGATCGCTGCCAGATATTCTTTTAAAGAGCCTCTCAGTTCATAGCATCCCTGTCGTAAGATGCAAATCGTCCTTTCAGATCTTCGTAAAGCCCGAGAAAATGGGCGTATCGTTTTTCATATACATCACTCAGCTGGGATTCAACGGTTCTATCCACCTTTATAAGTCGATTGGCAGCATCCTGAACCGAGGCGAATTCTCCCAGGGCCAGTCCTGCAATAATGCTGTTGCCGACATTTCCCGTATGTGGATTGGCAACGGTATTGATGGGACGTCCTATTATCTGGGATAGAACCGATAACCATACGGGACTCTTCAGACCACCCCCGACTGCCTGTACTTGATTAACAGGCATACCAAGGGATTCAACTGTTTCAATATTGTTGCGTAATGCGAAGGATACTCCCTCCATTATAGATTTAACGAAGTGAGCCTTTGTTGACTTGATATTGACACCGAAAAACACACCCCGGGCATGTGGATCCCAATAGGGCGTTCGTTCTCCGTTGAGGTAGGGTAAAAAAAGCAGGCCGTCACAACCGTCGGGTACCTCGGCGGTTTCATTATCGTAAACGGAGAAAATGTCTCCACTGCTTTTATCATTACCGGTTTCAAATGCATTCTTGAACCAGTTAAGGGACTCTCCGGCGGTCTGCATAACACCCAGATTTATCCATCGGTCTTCAAGGCAGTAGTTCCAGCAGAGTACGCGATTTTTATCATCGGGCAGGGGAGCGTCACTGCAGGCGCTGATGACTCCCGCGGTTCCGATGATGAGAGTTACCTGACCTCTATCCATCATGCCTGCACCAAGGGCTGCGGCGGAATTGTCGGAGCTGCCGTTTGCCACCGGCGTTCCTTCGGGAATGCCGGTGAGTCGTGCGATTTCTCCGGTAACACGACCGGTGATGGTGGCGGAAGGTGACGCATCAGGAAATATCGACCGGGGTATGGAAAAGATATTGAACATCGTATCAGACCATTTACGGTTCCGAACATCGAAAAGCAGGGTTCCCGAAGCCTCCGAATAATCGGTCATCATTTCGCCGGTCAAGCGGTATTTAATGAAATCCTTGGCGACAAGAACATGTTTCGTACGAGCCCATGTGTCCGGATCGTTCTTCTGAACCCAGGAAACCTGAGGCGCGGTATAGGTTGAAGTTGCATTGTTGGATGTTTCATCCATTATCAATGCCGATAATTTCTTGTCGGCATTGAGTTCTTCGACGATGTGCTGAGCTCGCTGGTCCATCCAGGTAATCGCTGAACGGAGAAGCACTCCTTTGCCGTCCAAATAGACATGGGTGTGCATCTGGCCGCAAATACCTATGGCGATAACAGCCCTCATCTCATCCGGATTCGAATCCCGAAGTGACTGACAGCCTGCCACGATGGCGTTCCACCAGGCTTCGGGATCCTGTTCAGCAAATCCGGAACGGGGGGTATCAATAGGATATTCCGTATACGCATCGCGAATGGTCTTACCGTTTTCAGATACCAGCGCAACCTTAGTTCCTGTAGTTCCGATATCCAGGCTCAAATACGTATGCATCAATTTACTCCGGGTAATAGAGATCGACAATGCTTTGGTTGGCTCCGGGTGCACCGATCATTGGAAGCTCCCGT
>JAUUYD010000352.1 GCA_030590585.1 Spirochaeta sp. | reverse complement strand
CTTCAACACTGCAGCTGCTGGGAAAAACCTCAAGACTCGGCAATTGGGGAACCGGTTCATCCCAACCGAATTCTTCCCATTCAGGCGGTTCTTTGGCCTCGGCGGTATAGAGGTGCATGAGATACTTCCCTTTTCTGTAGATAAGCCGAGCGCATGTAACAAACCCCGTCTTCACTTTTGAAACATTCAGAAGTGATGCAGAGAGGAGACCAAAGGATGTTGCCTGGACTTTTATATCACCATCGCTAATCTCTTCGGGAATATAATCAGGTACACCAATCAGCATACTGTCCTTGAAGAACTCGTAATATTCCATATATGCGGCGGTCTTCCCCGTTATATATCTGAGGATAAGCTGGGTGACACTTCCCATAACATCGTTTTCCGGGATGGTTTCCACCCCGTACATGGAATCAAGCAGCATGAAGACCATCGCCGGGGGAAATCCCAAAAGCTTTTTCATACCATCAACATCAATCAGAGTTAGCGCATCGAATCCTCTCTCTTTAATTTTCCTTCCTATTCCAAGAGTATATTCAACACCTGATTTAATGACACTGTCTTCGCAGCTCCCCTCAAAATGCCAGTTGTTTTTAACATGTTCGATACCGCTTTCTACCTCTTCGGGTTTGAGCTTTTTAATATTCTGAATCATCTCAAGCATTTCGAATGTTTCGACTTCAACGCCTATATGTGAGCGCATCGAACTTCCTTCAAACTGGGTTCCATACAGAAGCATATCCCGGTATCCCATCGTACCGACCCGGGCCTTACGGAGGCGCTTAACAGCAAAAGCGGCATCAATATATGATTGGATTTTATCCAGGGGTTCTTTTTCATTCATTACACTGTAGACGTACTTGAATTTGTATCCCATATCCTCAAAGGCTGGACGGATTGCCGTTGTTCCCGCCTGAGGGGCCGTTGTCACGATGCGGCCGCTTTTAGGGTCAAGCTCTCCCCGTCCTCCCCAAAGCACCATCGGCAGATTCCGGAACACATCGGTAACCCTGATGACCGCATGAGTGGGAATCCAGCCGGCCACAAAGATAATCAAACAGTCCATATCCTGAGGCTTCAGAATCTCTATTGCAGCTTCTGCTGTTTTATACTCCGGGTCGTCCAATGCGATTCCCGCGTCAATTGCTCCCGGGTTGAGTTTATGGATTTGATTAAATGCGTTTTTGTGTAATGTCTTCAGCTTTTCAAAAGGTGTGTTTACTTCACCAAAACAAATAAATCCAACTTGTCTTTTCTGCATGATATTCCTCCGCCGCAATCAGTAAGTAAAGATTGTGGTCAATTATCGGGTTCGTTTCAATGGAAAAACTTCCTGCCGCGAAGTGTCTCCGGAGCAACCCCCAATATCTTCTTAAAAACCCTTGAGAAGTAAAAAGGATCGTTGAACCCGCAGAAGTAGGCTGCTTCTTTTACTGATAATCCCTCATTATGAATCTTTGAATATCCCAGTAGAATCCGCTCCCTGTTGATGCAGGAGGTTGGAGAAATTCCCAGTTCTTTCCTGAACAGGGAATTCACATGCTCGGGTGTCAGGTTGAATCGCTTTGCCAGTTCCTTTCTACCGATATCCTTTGTGACGTTTTCCTTGATGAACATCATCATTTTCTCCATGCGAGGACTGATTACCCTGGAATCCGGAGAAATGGTCCATTGGGAGGCGCAGAGTAACCAGATTTCACGACAGACTGTGCTTAATAACTCCTGTTTCAGAGGGTTGTAAGACGAGAAAAGTTCGCTGCACCAATAAAAAAGATGATCAATCAGATCAATCTTATCATGGAATCTGGTAAGGTATGTCAGAGACGCCGACGCCGACGCCGATGTCGGCAGCGGCTTTCCTCCATATTCCCTGGGGAGACAGTGGATACAGGATATCGCCCCGCTTCCTGATACAGATCTGAATGTATGATTCACCCCCGGGGGAATCAGAAGAACATCTCCCGGGTTCAGGTCAATTAGTAATTCACCCTCATTTCTATCTGTATGCGGGAATGATGTTTCAGATACTTCATGTTCGTCGTATATAAATGTCCCGTCTCTGATAAGTATCATTTCAAAATCCGGAATCTCCCGAGGTCCCCAACTGTTTCTCTTCTTATCCAGGGTGAAGTAATTAACAATACGAACTTGCGGGTGGATATCATGTATCGGTATAATCTTATTATTATCCATGCTTCAACTATAATACTCCATTCCAAGGCCTATTTGGTAGGTTTAATATGTTATTGAATCATATATCTGTCATAAGGAGCATCAGGTGACATTGAAAGAGAATGTTCAGGCCATTCTGCATTATGAGGATTATCAGGCCATGCCGGTGGTCCATTTCGGTTTCTGGACCGAGACACTTGATAAGTGGGCGGATGAGGGCCATATCAGCAGGGATGAAGCCGAATCCTGGACGGACTGCAGTGAAGCGGATGTCTCAATCGGAGGAAAACTCGGGTTTGATTTCAACTGGGGGCAGACCTATTCTCCCAATTACCATCTGAATCCTCCATTTACCCGGACTGTTCTTGAAGAGCATGAGGATGGAACCATCAAGGTGCTCAACGAGGATGGGGTCATTGTAATGGAAAAACGGGGTGTTACGACGATACCTACAGAGCTGGATCATTATTTCAAGGGCCGAAAAGAATGGGAAGAGCAATACAGGGACAAGCTGATTTATTCAGAACAAAGATACCTGGATACTCTTGTTCCGGCTCAAAACCGTATGCTCTCCCTGGATGAGGGGGGTATGGAGTATTTACTGGATTCTGATTCCCGAAAGACTCCCCTTGGCTTTCATGGAGGGAGTCTTATCGGTTTTATCCGTAATTTTGTCGGGGTGGAAAACTTGAGTTACCTGACGATTGACGACCCGGATCTTCTAGGGGAGATGGTTGATACAGTTGGGAATCTCTGTTTCAGTATCATTGAATCCGTACTGAAAACCGGTGCCCGTTTTGACTATCTGCACTTCTGGGAAGATATCTGTTTTAAAAACGGCCCTCTGGTAACACCGTCATTTTTTAAAGAATCCATCGGCCCGCATTACCGCAGGATTACCGAACTGGCCGCTTCCTTCGGTATCGATATTGTTTCAGTGGATTGTGACGGCATGATAGATCATCTGCTGCCTATCTGGCTGGAAAACGGGGTGAATACGATGTTTCCCATCGAAGTGGGTACCTGGAATGCCAGTATTCTTCCCTGGAGAGAGCAATATGGAAAAGACCTCAGGGGAGTAGGGGGTATGAACAAGACCGTCTTTTCAAGAGATTCTAAAGCCGTAGAGAATGAAGTGGAGCGTTTAAAACCACTCGTTGCATCAGGGGGATATATCCCCTGCCCGGATCACCGGATTGCACCGGATGCAAAGTGGGAGAATGTGCAGTATTACTGTGAATTGATGAGGAAGAACTTCTAAGGGCAGATATTGTAATCCTGTAATGAAGAACAAGTGGCCCGGGGGGCTTGTCTGGGGGTTCTGCCGTTATTGCTACAGACAGACCGGTGAACACCTGTCCATCACCTCGGCAATCGAATACCCCTGAAAATACTGAAAGTGGATAATGTTCGCTGAATCGACCTTTCAGCCACCTTGATGTACAATGTGAGTAAGCATGGTGAAGATAGCTCGAATCAGAACATTGCAAGAATCATCGTACAAAGACGATAGGGAGTATTGGCTCTCCCGGCCTGCGGATGAGCGCCTTTCAGCAGTCGAATTCTTAAGGCGGCAGATACATGAAAATCCCGGAAGACTTCAAAGAGTTGCTCAGGTTCTTAAACTATCAGAACGTTGAGTACTTAATTGTCGGCGGGT
>JAUUYD010000220.1 GCA_030590585.1 Spirochaeta sp. | reverse complement strand
CGCTGTGGCCGTAACTTGGATCGACAATGTTTTGAGAGCCTGTATAGGCCGTTTTTCCATCAATCACCGCAATCTTGCGATGGGTTCGCCAGTCGAATCGTCCAAGGTAATGTCTGAGGGAGATAATCGGATAGGCAGCGATAATACTGATACCCTTTTTTCGAAGTCTTGACGTATGCCGGGAAAGAAATTTTCTCGACCCCATGGCATCAAGGAGCAGCCTGCAATCCACCCCCCGGTTTACAGCTCTTTCTACTGCTTCACAAACCCTGCGGCCGACATTGTCATCTTCAAAAATATAGAAGTGCAGATGAACATGGAGTGAAGCCTTATCAATATCGGTAATAAGCTGATATATGAATTTTTCTGATTCGTTTATGAAATCAATGGTGTTGCTGCCCATAGCATACATTCCGCCGGATCTTTCTACAATCTCAGAAGCTTCCTGATTACCCTTATCCAGATCAGCCTTTAACGGAAGATATTTTTCGGCGAACCGTTCTTTGAGATTGGATAATGCCTGAATCAGCTTTTCCTTCTGATACAGCCTGTGTTTTGGCGGACGCTGTATACCCAGGAAAAGATACAGAATGAAACCCGGCCAGGGGAAAAGCATTATTACCATGAGCCATGCTGTGGCAAAAGCCGGTTTTCGATGCCGGGGTACCTCAACAAGCATAGCTAAACGGATAAGCCACTCACTCAAGTAATATAATTCGAATAATGAAGGCCAGGACATAAGAAATACTATAGTTCATTATCTGAAGAATGTGGGGAATACTGGAAACAATTAATCCCGGCAGCAGAATACTGTAGCCGGGATTAACAATTAACATCTGCAGGATGTATTTTCAGTCAGATTCCATTTTCAAGAGAGTCCTTTTATTGAATTACTAAAAAAGTGGCAATAAGGACGGAGTAACTGAGTTTTTCTTCGGGGGTAATCAATTCCTGTTTATTATCGAATCTACGGTTATCCCAGATGATTTTGTCCACTCTGGATTCTGTAAAACCATTTTGGTAGGTCAGATACAGAGTGTTAACCAATACCAGCTTACCCCTGGTGTATTGGTTGATAGTGATAACGCTGCCTTCTTCTTTGGGTACTACTTTCAGAGACAGCCAGGAATTTCTTTCAAGGGGTTGAGAAGCCATCATGTAAATCAGGAATTCACCGACTTTTAATGGTGGATTTATCAGACTTTCTCCGGCCTCATTCTGGACAAGATTTGAGTTTATAAGTTCTGACGGCAGCTCGGAAAGCTGCTGCTGAAGATATGCAGGATTGCTGTAATCTAAATTAACTCCGGCACAGGATGCGAGCAGTAGAGCTCCGAGAGACAGGCTGATGAGCAGCCATTTAGTATTGGTCATATGATATACTCCTTGTATTCTCGATTTTAAAATATAATGATCAGGAAATCCTAATTCAAGACCGTTTTCAAATTTTGCGGATTCTTGAAGTGATATCCGATACAATTGGCGTCATGCCTCGGTATATGTCAATAATCTCTGCCATGACATTTCTTCTGGCGGCGGCAGCCCCTTCTCATGCAAACGATAAATTACCAGGAACAATTATCAGAATCGAGGAAATCCTTTTCGAATCAGATGGTAAAACCCGGCCTGAAGCTCTGGCCAGAGAGGTGAAAATGATAGCGGGAGCCGAGTATTCAGATATGAATGAATTACAGAAACGTCTGGACCGGGAAGTTCAGGATCTGTTGAATCTGAGAATATTTTCCGATGTGACAGCTGAACTGGAAATCATTTCCAGAGATATTTCATCAGATGGTGAATGGCTGCAGAAAGTTCGTATCACTTTCAGGGTTGTTGATACCTGGACTCTTTTTCCCTTTCTGGTTCCCTCTTCCGATGGGTCCACCACGGTATTCACTCTGGCAGTTGTGGATAAAAACTTTATGGGTACTCTTACCGAGTTCAGTATCTCAGGAGATTTCGGTATTGGGACTGACCCCGTTACCGGGAACCTTGAAATACCCCGTTGGGGCATTTATTTCAAGTGGAGCGGTTTTACCGTGAACCAATGGCAGTTCAGTACCAGATTAAGTCAAACCTATCATACAAACAGAAAGTTTAATGATAACGTATTGATTCAGGATTACAGCTATTATGAAACCCTGTTTTTATTTAATGTCCGTTATGAGTTTCGACGAGTTCCCTATCTGTACATACTTATAACTCCGATGCTGGGGGGGCGTTATGCATATGATATCCGGATACAGAATGATGAGATTGAATTTGAATATTTCCGAACCGGTTTGAGTCTGGGCCTGGATTACAAGCGGATTGACTGGAAGGATTTTTACCGTCAAGGCTGGGCTCTGGGGCTGTTCAATGCAGCCTGGGGCAGTCAGGGTGAAGAAATCAGTCAGATGAAAACTGTTGTTAAAACCCGGCTTTCAGGGTATGGAATTGCCGGAGCAGTGAATCCCAGCGCAAGAGTTGTCGGTTTAATGAGCTTCAACCACGAGATGACCGGTCTGGGCTCGTATCTTCGGGGTGTCCGTGATGATGGTGTTTACGGTGACCGTGCTGTATTTCTCAACACAGGTATACAATTTCGCCTTTGGAAAGGGGTTTGGATGGAACCTCATCTTCTACCATTTGTGGACGTCGGTATGGTTGGAAAGCAGGGTGAATCCTTAAATTTAGAGAATGATTTTTTTCTTGGGGTCGGTTCTGAATTGATACTGTTTCTTCCCACTCTCCCCAGTGCTCAGATACGTGGGTGGATTGGATTTGATCTGACCGTCGATGAATGGTCAAAATCGAAATGGGAAATGGGTGCTTCCTTTGATCTGCATTATTGATTGATGAGAAGGCCATACGCAGCAGCGATGATTCCTGCCAGAACGAATCCGGCGGCAACCTCTTTAACCGAGTGTCCGATAGTATCAGGGAGTGTCCCTTCTTCTTCGAGGATATCGGGAGGAACCATTCTTTTCAGAATATTGATAATTGTGTTGATGGAGCCTCTGACCCTGATAGCGTCATGTGCAATTACAGCAGTAAGTACCAGTGCCACGGCGAATACCGATGAATCCAGCCCTTCACGCAGACCGATCACCAGAGCCATGGAAGCTGCTGCGGCAGTATGAGAACTGGGCATTCCCCCTGATTGAAGCATATTTTTGAATGCCGGTGGTTCTCTGTGAAAAACGGGGCTGATAACCTTCCAGCATTGGCCGATAATCATGGCAAGCGCTGCGGCAATGAATGCTGAGGGCAGTGTATTCATACCGGATATTATAAATCTTCGTTATCAACCGGGTCCATAGTTAATCCGAAAGAATCCACGCCGATATACTAAGTAATGAACATCATGTCTCACACTCTACCTGGAAGTATCGGCGATGAGATTTCGCAGATCAGGAATGTCTATCAGGAGCACTTTGACAGATCCTGGTTCACCTCGGCATTTCGGGAGCCATTGATTGAATCTTATCAATTTCAAGATATCCGCCATGCGTTGAGCTTTACATCACCGACGATATGGGACCTCCCGGTACTTCATCGCGGTGTTTCCGCATTAAAGGTTTACACCGGGATAATCCGCCGCAATGTCCTTCCCAGAGTGAAGGATATGTTTGCCTACTCCACTTCGGGTACTGGTTATATGGATACGGTAGATTCACGTCTTCAGCGCCGTCTTGTTATCTATACTCTGCCGCTGAACCTTGAACGTCTTAGCTCGCATGTTCTGGAACTGGATCGGCTGCTTCCTCCCATTCCCACCAGCATGCCGTCTTTGCGTACAAGCTTTCCGGTTCGGGCGGTAGTGTAAAAGCCCGATGGGTTATTTCTCAACATCTTTCATTTGACTGACAAATCCCAGTGCTATTACCAGCAGGATTACTGCCAATAGCAGAGAAGGTGTGAACGACCCATTTTTTGTTTTCATGGCGGCCATAATATAGACAAAAACAACGGCTCCCTGACCGAATAGTTGGATAAGACCGTTTGATGTTCCTTCCGGAGTTGGTACGGTTACCTCTGCGGCATACTGTATTGCCACCGGCAGTGCGCTGACCAGAAAGAATCCCATGACAAATGCCGAAATCATCAGAAGCGTCAAATTAGGAGCAAAGGTGATGCCCAGCAACCCGGGAATGGCCCCTGTAATAGCTATGTAGAGGAATCGCTGACGTTTCCCCTTCTTGTCGGAGATTGCGGGGATAATAACAGCACCAAACAATCCTCCAACCAGCATTACGGCACCGAGGGTGCCGGCTGTGGTAGGGGAGAATCCTCTCGGGCGAATAATATTTTCAACCCAGGTGGATACACCGTTGAAGATTCCAATGCCTACAAAGGCTACAGCCAGGGTGAACCAGAAAGGACGTGATGAAAAGGCCTTTTTCAGGCCGTCCAGCATCAGGGCACGGGTTTGCAATGCATCGGCAGAGGGTGCCGTCTTTGGTTTCTCTCTGGCAAAAGCAAGAAATAAAACAGTTGAAGAGGCAGCGATGATTCCATAGATGAGCTGAGCCCTGCTTATGGGTATTCCTGACTCAACAAGTATCGGTGTCACAACCATACCGATTGCGGTACCTACCAGATTTGCCAGAGTCACCAGGCCGACGGCGGTGGCTCTCTGGTTCTCGGGAAACCATTTGGCGGAAACCGTGGTCCACGAATTCAAAAGCAGAGGTTGGGATGCAGCCAGGCCGAATGTGGCAATCAGGACAAAAGGATAACTCTCTCCGGCAAACCCCCGGAGTATTCCGAACACGCCCATCATGAGTGCACCGATACCCACAGATTTCTTAAAGCCGATGGTATCTATGGCCCATGATGCGGGAATGGAAAGTGGAATAAAGGCAATCATGAAGCTCATGGATAACAAGCCTATCTGCAGATCGTTTACACCGTAGTATGCGGCAGCCAGACCGGTAATTGGTGCATAGCTGATCCACAGAATCTGAATGCTCAGGTTGACGAACATGTAAACGCCGAGAACGATCCAGCGGTAGGGATATACCTTGTATTGAGATTCACCATGTATTGATTCGTGATGTAATAAGTCTTTATTCATGGGGCGCTCCCTGTAAGATCTGGAAAGCTCATTCTAACGATATTTTTTCATAAGGACCAACCGGGATTGTTGACTGCCTGAAAATTGAAAGCTAATAGAACCTTGTGGGACGAGGGGGTCGCATTACTGACTCTGGGTGTTATTAT
>JAUUYD010000476.1 GCA_030590585.1 Spirochaeta sp. | reverse complement strand
TTTCCTGAGTTCGAAACTGATGTATTTCTGCCGATGGAATATCTTTTCCATATACCGGTCAATCATCCCGGTACCAACTCCCAGAAGCGGACCTGTCAGTTCTTTCCTGGAGTTCAGCTGCCCCGACAGGGCATTCAGGAATTCACCCAGTTGGGTTTTTACCGCCCTGGGAGTCGCGGAGCGGTGAGCCATATGCTGAGTAAAAGAAAAATCCATTCTTTTTTCCAGTATCGCTTCATACAGCGGAGAAAGGGCCTGGTTGGTGAATTTCGAAAGTGACTTTTTTAACAGTTCCAGTATTCCGGGCCAGGGCAGTTTCGGAAAGAACGCCTCCGAGCTGAGAGTCGGCTGAAGAGTTTTACTGTTAATCTCCAGGAATTGGAGAAGCTGTTCCTCTTTCTGCAATGGCGAGAGCCCCGAAAGAGAGGGGTTATTCCACAACCTTCCGACAAAAACATCAGCTTTATCCTGTTCAATACTCATAATAACCCGCTTTACACCACATTATATTTGGCATTTTACCATTACGTGTCATGATAATATGCAGATGCCTCGCGTTGCACTGTTTTTTTTACCTTCTTTTCTTCTCTTTTTTCTTGTGGTTTTGCTGACCCCTGCCGCGCTGCCGGGTGAAGAAGGTGAAATCACACCCGAAGCATCATCCTACCTTCTGGATCTGAAAGTCGGTGATTCCGATGTAGACCTCCTCTGGGACGGTTACTGGCGCATGAGTTTTGTCACCGGGGGAAGCTTCGGTAAAAGAAGCGAAGAGAATATATATCCGGGGCTCAGCCGGGGAACCTCGTTTTTTCAGGAACCGGATGTCACCCTGACACTGTGGATTAACGACAGATGGTTCCTGGAAACCACATTTCTCGAAGGGTTTGAGCGAAACACCTACAGAGCCGGGTATGCAGGGAAGGATGATGAGTTCGTCAGAGAAGTCACTGCTGGTAATGCCGGAGTGAACGCGACATCATACGCGGAAATTGACGTACCGGCTCCGCGGTACAACACCCCGGGAATCGTTGCAAAATTCGCCACTCCGAAATCCGAACACGAGATTCTGGTACGCTACGATCCCACTGAAGCCGATATAATGCTGTTCCAGGGTCAGTACGAAGTGAATACTCAAGATATCGGTCTGCCGGATTTCATCGAAGGAAAATACTTCATTCTGCCGGATACCGATGTTTTAAATGTCATTGTATATCTTGAGGACCGTTTGGGCCCGATAAGCGGTACCGACGGTCTGGGTACAGTCCGAAAGTACCGTCTTGCCGAATCTGTGGAGTATTTTGTTGATAGTGCTTCGGGACTGGTGGTACTGGATATTCCCCATGATGGGCAGGTTGTGGCTTATTATGACAATGTGTCGGGTAATCCGGTTGGACAGGATACGGTAAACAACTTTGTTGTCACTCCCGATGCAAACCTCCACCCTGATATTAATACTGGAACCTTTGAAGACTTCGACTTTATTATCGGCACCACAGATCCCTACGACCCTGAGGGCCGGGACTTCCGTGACACTTCACTCGTTATTATCGGGGGCAATAACCACCTCATACTTTATAATCCCGGTCATTTCACCCCCTTCGAGCGGCAGAACGTCTATCTATCATCCCGTCCCCTGCCTGAAGAAACCTGGCGGATAATACCCCTGTTAAAAGACCGGGGAGCTCTGTATCCCGGAACAGCCCCGAATTTCGGATTTGTTCCTGATATTATCGACAAGTCAATTTCTGTTTACGGCGCTGTTGGAACCGGGCTCAGAGATCCGGCCAACCGCTATCCCTTCGCCGGTGCAGATCCGGAAGTCTATGGTCCCGGGCGTGAAACCGACATGGACAAACTTTCCAGAATCATCGTTCTGGCCATCAGGGAAACAAATCCCGGTTACAATCTGGGAACCGGGGTTGTACCCGGATCGGTCATTGTACGGGTAAACGGTGTACGTGATAAAACAGTTGAAATTTCAAAAGACGGCCGGTTGAACTTCACCCGGTTTATTTACCTTGACGACTGGATTGAGGTGTCGTTCAGAACTGAAGTTCTTGATATGGACGGCGGCGACCTCTATGTCTATCAGGGAAACCACTTCCAGCTTGGCCCCAGACTGAGCTTGGAGCTGGCTGAAAGTGTCAGGTGGAACATCAGTCAGGATCGGACTGTCAATGGGTTTCGCCAGAGCCCCGGTGAAATAAAAGTGGCCTCCACTCTGGACTGGAAAGCCGATATGGCAGGTTTCCGCCTCACCGCTGATGCGGCTTTATCAACCCCGGACACTGCGGGAAATTTACGGCTCTTCGGGATGGACGAGGGAGGAATGGAACTTGTATTTCTCAGCTCAACACTGGTTGAGACACCATCATCAATCCCTTTGGAACCTGCAGGGACACATCAGCCTTCCGACAAATACGACTACATATCCTCTGATGGTCTGGGCAGGGAGATATTAAACGATTATCTCTGGCCGGATGCATCGAGTACCGGAGAGGGCGGGCCGGCTCTGGCGGCAAGACGCAGCGGCGATCCAACCCAAGGCAGGGTGATGGATCTTCGATTCGATATTTCCTCTTCGGCAAATGACTGGAGTGCCGGGGACTTCCTGGCCGACTTCACAGGGCCCATCGACATATCCAATTACACGGCCATTGAATTCCCCATCAAATTCCTTGACGACTTCGGGACAGCTGTACTGGGGGGAACAGCACCGAAAATAACTCTGCAGGCCGGAGAAATCGGCGAATCCGAAGATCATCATGAAGATGGTGCTGTGGATACGGCAGATCCGGGATTCATGACGCAGTGGGATCTTTCAAACGCGGAATGGAGCGGTGAAGGTTTATCCACAGCCTGGACTGACGGGAAGTGGCAGATTGTCCGGATTACCCTCACTCCCTCGGAACGAGCCAGGTTAAGCAGCGTC
>JAUUYD010000399.1 GCA_030590585.1 Spirochaeta sp. | reverse complement strand
CAATCTGGTTGAAACCTCTGCAGGTTCAATACTCGTTGAGAACAGGGGAACACTGCCGGAGCTACCGGCAGCAGTTATTATAAGGCCGGAAGATCTCAAGACAGCGGCAAGAGCATCCCTTTCAGGAACAGTGAAAGAAATCCAATATGCCGGAGGACATTGGAAGCTGCAGCTGAGCACCACAGAGGAAACTGATGTGATTGACTGCGATTTCCACGATACCCATCCGCCTGAAATCGGAGATCTTTTATCCCTGGAACCCGGAAGAACTGCGGCAAGACTTCTTCACATACCTGATTGAGCTGTGCGGGCCTGTGCCGGAGAATCGTAAATATCCATACTGTGATCAGGAATCCACCCCCTGATATCGGTCTCCGAAGAAATTATCTCCAGCCAGTACGACCTGCCGTCATCGGTGCCCACTTTGGAAACTATTTCTACGATATCACCCTGCCTCAATAAGCCATTGAGCTCTGCCCCCGTATTCGGGGCTCCCAGAACTTTCAGGTAGGGTTTATTGGCAACGCCCCAGAGACTATCGGAGGTGAGAACCGGGGTTGGAGGAAGTTCAAGGGTAACGAGTTCTTCATCAGGCCTGCAGGAACTGAGCAGTATCAGAGAAAAGATAAAGAACAATACAGATATCCGATTGAATGTTATCAAGCGTCGCCTTCTTTCAGATGATTAATCTCATCCCTGAGGACTGCGGCTTCCTCATATTCCATGTTCTTCGCCCTTTCCAACATTTCATTCTCCAGAGCCTTGATAAGCCGTTTTTTCTGTTTAGGATCCAGAAGATTGGCCGATTTTTTCATAACATCGATGCTCATCTTCTCGGCAGCTCTTTTCTCATCACTCCGGCGCACGAGTATATCCCTGATTTCCTTTTTGATGGATTCAGGAGTTATCCCGTTCTTTATATTGTATTCAAGCTGTATCTCACGACGCCTGTCAGTTTCAGCGATGGCAGCCGCCATGGCGTTACTGATTCCATCAGCGTACATGATTACCCGGCCGTTTATATTCCGGGCCGTTCGGCCGATTGTCTGAATCAGGCTGGTTTCACTTCTTAAAAAACCGGTCTTGTCGGCATCCATAATAACGGTGAGAGAGACCTCGGGAATGTCCAGCCCCTCTCTTAAGAGGTTGATTCCCACAAGTACATCGTATTCACCTTTTCTGAGGTCGCGTATCAGCTCCACTCTCTCAATAGTTTCGATTTCACTATGAAGATAACGGGCCCGGACACCGAGTCCCGTTAAGTAGTCTGTGAGATCTTCCGACATCTTCTTTGTAAGAGTGGTAATAAGAACCCGTTCATCGGCATCAACCTGTTTGTTGATTTCCATGTAGAGATTTTCAATCTGACCTTCGGTGGGACGTATCTCTATCGGCGGGTCCAACAAGCCGGTGGGGCGGATCAGCTGCTCTACAACAGCTTTTGTCTTCAGCTTTTCTTCCTTACCCGGAGTGGCGGACACATAGACAACACGGTCCAGACGGCCTTCAAATTCATCATAAACAAGAGGTCTGTTGTCCAGGGCCGAGGGGAGACGGAAACCGTAGTTTACCAGATTGAGTTTTCTGGATCGGTCTCCTTCGTACATGGCCCTGACCTGGGACAGGGTGACGTGAGATTCATCTACAAAGGTGAGAAATTCTTTCGGATAGTAATCCAGCAGCACCTCTGGCCGCTCACCGGCCAGCCTGCCGGTAAGATGGCGGCTGTAATTTTCAATCCCGGGGCAATACCCCATCTCAGTCATCATTTCCAGATCGTATTCGGTACGGGTTTTCAACCTCTGGGCCTCCACCACCCTACCGGCAGCTTCAAGACTCTCCAACTGCCCGGTCAATTCATCCTGAATGGCCAGACAGGCCTGACGAATGCGTTCTTCAGGCATAACAAAGTGCTTTGCCGCGTAAATTGTGGTTGTTTCCAGGCTTTCCAGAACTTCAGCTGTAAGGGAGTGAATGCGGTCAATACTTTCCACTATGTCGAAATCGAGGCTTATTCTATATGCGATATCTGTCAGGTAAGCCGGGAAGATTTCAATAACGTCTCCCCGAACCCTGAATTTACCCCGTTCCAGAATCGCATCATTGCGCTGATACTGCATCCCCACCAGTTCCAGGCGTAAACGGTGAAGATCTATCTTATCACCCAGATTTACCTGCAGTTTCATATCTCTATAAGTTTCTGTGCTTCCCAGACCATATATGCATGAAACCGTCGACACAATAATAACATCCCGGCGCTCCATGAGACTCATCGTTGCCGACAACCTCATTCGTTCAATCTCTTTATTTATACTGGAATCTTTTTCGATATAAAGATCCCGGGAAGGAAGATAGGCTTCAGGCTGATAATAATCAAAGTAGGAAACAAAGTACTCAACGGCATTATCCGGAAAGAACTCTGTGAACTCACGGTACAACTGAGCGGCAAGAGTTTTATTATGGCTGATAACCAGTGCAGGCATCTGCATCCTTTCGATGGTTTTAGCCATGGTGTAGGTTTTCCCCGAGCCGGTAACACCCAGAAGTGTCTGAAACTTTAAATGATCTTTCAGCCCCCTTGTTAACGCATCAATTGCTGCAGGCTGATCACCCGCCGGTTCGTATGGTGATGAAACCCTGAACTCTTTTCTCAATCATCACCTCCTGTCCTGGTAGTCAGCGTGAGCTCCATACTCAGCTCACGTTTTCCGCGAACCACGGTAATTGAGACTATATCCCCGGGGTGAGTACGTTCCAAAGCGGCATAGAAATCACTTAAAGATGCAATGGTATCCCCGTTGATTCCCACAATGATGTCTCCGCCCAGATAAATCACACTGTTTCCACTGCGTACAGCTTTGTCTTGGTTACCGCCGCGGATTCCGGCAGCATCCGCATTCCCGCCGCTTTTTACCTGAGAAACCAAAAGACCCTGGGAAATTGGAAGCCCCGCGTAACGGACAAGAGAAGGAAACAGCTGTATGGGTTCGATATCAATCCAGCCCCTTTGAACAAAACCAAATTGAATAAGATCCGGAACCACACGTTTAGCGGTATCTACCGGAACAGCAAAACCAATACCCACCGATCCTCCTGATGGTGAATAAATCATGGTATTTACACCAATCAGCTCCCCTCGTGAATCCAGCAGAGGGCCTCCGGAGTTTCCCGGATTAATGGAAGCATCAGTTTGTATCAGATCACGGATAACAATACCTTTATCATTTTTTAACGGACGTCCCAGGCCGGATATGATTCCGGTGGTGAGGGTTCTCTCGAAAGCAAAAGGATTTCCGATAGCCAGAACTTTCTGCCCAACTCTGAGTGCATCGGAATTCCCGAAAGGTATGGTAACAAGCGGATGATTATCCGGTTCAAATTTAATGACGGCAAGATCGTTCTCAGGATCAGATCCGATGACTTCGCCTTCAAAAAGAGATCCGTCTGCCAGGGTAATATTCACCTTGTAGGCTTTTTCAACAACATGGTTGTTAGTCAGAATGTAACCCCGGCTGTCTATGATCGATCCGGAGCCTGAAGAGCCCTGT
>JAUUYD010000077.1 GCA_030590585.1 Spirochaeta sp. | reverse complement strand
GACCCCGGGCTCCGGACTGACCATCTTCACTTCTGGCAAGAACCAATCCGATCTCACCATTTCCATTGGTAATGAATCTGTTAACTCCGTTGAGGAAACACTGACCGCTAGCGTCCTGATGAGCCCGGAGGTTAACCGCCTGGAGGTCTGATCCCGCGTCGGGCTCGGTGAGAATCATGGAACACCCGAGTTCCCCGGAGGCCAGCTTGGGCAGCACGGCCATTTTCTGCTTATCAGAGCCGAACTTGTTAAGTGTTTCTCCGATATCCTGCTGAAGGCCGAAGTTCAAAAAGGAACCATCAGCCCTGGAAACAATTTCAGCTGCTACGGCGAGCATTATGGAGGGGAAGTTCAAACCGTTGTATTTCCGGGGCATGGAAAATCCCATCAGATCGGCTTTCGCAAATATGTCCAGAACCTCTCTGGTTCCCTTGGCATACACTACTTCGCCGTTAACAAGGCGAACGCCTTCCTCGTCAATCTCAGCGGCAAGCGGGGCCAGAGTCTCACCACAGATTTCACCGATTATATCGATAACTTTCTTGTAAGAGTCTCTTGCGTCTTCCGCGTCATGCGGCGCGTAGGCATAGGTTTCCGCTTCTTTAAAATTATCTTCCTTCAAGGAAATAATTCTGTCGATATCCATATGTTCAAGGTGAAACAGTATATCTTCATTATCCTGTAAAAAGTTTTCCATGATATCTCCTAATTCTTTTCCTTAAAAGCTTTAATAAACTTCGGAATAACATCCTTCAGGTCTCCGACAATCCCGTAGTGAGCAATCTGAAAGATGGGTGCTTCATGATCGGTATTGATGGCAATGATTCTTGCGGACTCATCCATACCGGCTCGATGCTGAATGGATCCTGAGATACCGCAGGCGATATAAAGCATGGGCCTTACCGTTGTACCGGTTTGCCCCACCTGATGCTCTTTGGAAACAAATCCCGCATCCACCGCGGCTCTTGAAGCCCCGACTTCAGCCCCGAGAACATGGGCAAGTTTAACGATCAGATCGAAATTCTCTTTGGAACCCACTCCGACACCACCGGAGACAATTACCAGAGCACCCTTGAGGTCAACAAGCTTTTCTTCCTGAATCTTCTTGATAACCTGGGACGGGAAATCCGAATCCGACAGCTCGACATTGAAAGCTGTAACAGCTCCCTTGCGGCCGGTATCCGGTGTTCCGATTTTCATAACCCCTTCCCTGACAGTCGCCATCTGGGGTTTTTTCTCCGGACTCACAATCGTGGCAACAATATTGCCGCCGAAGGCGGGACGAATCTGATAGAGGATATTGCTGAAGTCAGTTCCCTTGCTGGAGTAATCACCGATTTCCAGACCGGTACAGTCGGCTGTCAGGCCTACTTTGAGATTTGAAGCCACTCTGGGTCCAACATCCCTGCCGGTTGTTGTCGCACCATAAAGCACAATCTGCGGTTTGGTTTTTTTAATAACCTCAACCATGATTTTCGTGTAGGGAATCGGGGTGTAGTGCGCCAATCTCTTATCATCAATGATAAGGATTTCATCAGCGCCATACCGGATCAGCTTTTCAGCTTCACCCTTTATGCCGCTTCCTATCAGTGTGCCGGTAACCGACACTTTGAGCTGATCCGCAAGATCCCTGGCCTTGGAGAGAAGCTCGATACTCACCTCAGCAACCTTAGCATCATCCTGCTGGATAAAGACCATTACATTGTTATGTGAACTCAATTTCAATCTCCTTCTAACCCAGGGTATGGTCGGCAATCAGCTCATGGACCATTTCTGATATTGACTCTTCGGAATTCTCAACCATCCTGATCTCTTCCGATTTCAAAATGATGGACTCTATCTTCTTAACTTTTGTCGGAGAACCTGCCAATCCGCAGCTCTCGAGGTCAGCACCAATGGCATTTATATCCCACAGGCTGATAGCCGTATCACTGACTTTTTCCACTGAACTTTCAATGTATGATTCATCATAACCGGCCTCTGCCATCTCGGCAGATGCGTTCTTATACGTCATAACCCGAATAACAGATGGAGGACGGGGGAAGTAACCTTCGTCGGTAACTGTAAGAAGAATGGGGAATGGGGCTTTGATAATCTCATATCCACCCTCAATTGACCGTCTGGCCTGAATCTCTTTCTTTTTAACATCAATACTTTCGATGGTGGAGACATTCGTAATCTGATTAATCCCGAGTTTCTCAGCTGTCTGCGGGCCAACCTGGGCGGTATCGCCATCAATAGCCTGACGTCCGCAGAAAACGATATCGTAGTTCCCTATCTTTTCGATGGCACATTTCAGCGCATAGGATGTGGCAAGTGTATCAGCCCCGGCAAATTTACGATCTGATACCAGAGCAACAAAGTCGGCACCTCTGTAGAGTGAATCTTTGAGCACCTGAACGGCAGATGGAGGGCCCATGGTAATAACATGGACTACAGATCCCGGGTTGGCATCTTTTACTGTTAAAGCAGCCTCAAGAGCATGCAGATCTTCAGGGTTGAAAATGGCAGGAAGAACTGCTCTGTTGACAGTCCCATCCTCCTTCATGGCATCTCCGGTTACATTCTGAGTATCAGGAACCTGTTTCACAAGGACAATCAGGTTTAGTCCCATTCGTTTCTCCTTACATGATTTCATATGAATTAGTTGAATATCAGTTCAAAGCTGATTAATGATTCAATCGGAGTAATCTATCATACAAGCTCTTTTTCGACAACAGAGTACATACCGTCAAAAAAAAGCTGGTTTTACAGAGTGATAATGAAAATTGGATATTGTTTAATTGATGCTGATAAACGAATTAGTATCCCCTGTGCGAACAGCCTTACCCGAGGCTGATTTCGCCTTCATTGTTCACCGCCAGAATCACTCGGCAGGAGGAGCAGCGGAAACGGCCGGCTTTGACTGCTTTCAACCGGCGATAACAAACCGGACAGGAAAATAATACGGGAAATACTTCTTTAACTGACGGATCAACATTCAGCATCGCCAAAGCTTCATCCCGGGTGTTGCAGAACTGAAAAAATGAGGTGAAACCAAGAAGCTTGAAAACTTCGAATATTTTACCGGGCATTCCGAAAATAACCATGGATCCTTGTTTATCACGGATGAGCTTCAACAGGGCTGTAAAAGCTCCGATGCCGGTGCTGGACATAAAAGTGGTAGCTGTTGCATCAATCAGAATATTCTTATATCCGGCTTCCACCACTTTAACAGCCTGATTGCGGAAAAAATCCGAGTTGTATGTATCAATAAGCCCGGTAAGCCGAATTATAACGGACCCTTCTATTCCGCTCTCTTCAAGAGAGATTCTAAGATCGGGATTTTCATCAAGGGTGATAGCGATAGAAGTACTGGGATTTTGTGTCATAGTCATCTTAATCCTCCCGAAGCTTGTATATGCCCAGGATTAAGCAATGATCATGCCAGAAATATTAATTGTTTATGTTGTAAGTACTTAAGAATATTTCGGTGGAATATAATATCATAAACAAACTATGCGTATTACATAGCCGTAACAAGAAAATATTAGGCTATTTACTTATTGAGAAATGATTTATTGCATTTTTTCATATTTCATATCTATGTCATATGAAACAGGTAGTTTAAGCGTCCACCGACACAAACTCGAAGTTCTTTACATCAAAAAGACCACGGGCGGTAAGTTTCAGATCAGGAATTACCGGAAGAGCCAGGAAGCTCAGCGGCATGAAGGGATCCAGATCTTCCCGAACCCCGAGCTTCTCATGGGCCAGAGCTATCAGCTTATCCAGTCTGGAAGATGTCAATTCACCGGCCTCATCAGTCATCAGTCCGCCTAGCGGGAGGGGAAGTACTCCAAGAACATCTCCACCGGCTGCTGCCAGGGAGATACCGCCTCCACTGGTGGCCAGTACCCTCAACGCCGAAAGAATTGCCGCATTATCATCGCCTACGGCAATCAGGTTATGGGAATCATGGGCGATACTGCTGGCCGCGGCACCGCCTTTCAAGCCGTATCCCGCGACAATTCCCAGCCCTATTCTACCGGTATTTTTAGGCCTCTCAACCACTACAAGTTTAAGCAGGTCTCCGGATGAATCCGGAATGAAATGACCATCAGAATCAAGAGAAACATCCCGAATACTCTCAGCTGTTACCAGGCTGCCGGGATTCAGATTAATAACACGAGCCCTTCCGGTTTTCAGTTTTAGATCCAGGTCGTGGGAACCCAGAGGGATAAGGCGTACAGTATCCTTTACCTTGCTATCATCACTTTTGGCCGGCGGTTCCAGCAGCTTACCGCCTTCAGCCACCAGTTTGCCTCCCCGATATACCGAACCAACTGAAAAATCGGCCAATTCGCCATCAAGAACCACCAGATCGGCGCGTCTCCCGGGAGACAGGGCGCCCCGGTCATCCAGCCCATAGGCCTCAGCACCATTCAAAGTCGCCAGGCGTACCGCCTCCACAGGATCCAGTCCCAGACGTATAGCCTCCCTGACATTGAAATCAATATGCCCTTCAGCCAGAATGTCCCCGGGGAGCTTGTCGTCAGTACAAAAGGCACAACGTCTGGCCAGACCTGAATCCACCCCTTTGACAAGAGCCGCCAGATCCCGGGCAGCGGTGCCCTCACGGATCAGGATTCTCATCCCCATACGAAGACGTTCTTTCATCTCATTGATGTTTGTACACTCATGATCGGTACCGATACCGGCCACCGCATAGGCTGCCAGATCCTTTCCCTTCATCGCCGGACTGTGGCCGTCAACCCTTTTGCCGATGCGCCGGGCCATGGCAATTTTTTCCACAATTTCAACCCTGGCTGCAGCCACCGCAGGGTAATCCATGGCCTCACCGAGTCCAAGGACTCTTGGGTGATCGATGAGTTCAATCAGATCCGAAGCATCAAGCACCGCCCCGGCATCCTCAAACGGCGTTGCAGGAACACAGGAGGGAAGCATGACAAATACTGATTGAGGGACATTCTCCGAGGCGTCCAATATCCAGCGGATACCGTCCATGCCGCGAACATTTGCTATTTCATGCGGATCGGCAACAACTGTTGTTGTTCCCCGGGGAACAGTCAAACCTGCGAAACCCGTCGGGCCGTGCATGGAGCTTTCAATATGAACATGGGCGTCAATAAGTCCCGGAACAACAATTTTATTGTTTAAATCCAGCTCTTCGCGACCACGATACGCACCCACCGGGCCGACTGCGACAATATTACCGTTTCTGACGGCCATATCACCAGTCATCAACTCACCGGTAAATACATCCAGGAACCTGCCGTTACGCAAGGCCACATCCGCCGGGACCCGCCCGGAAGCAACTTCAATATCAGCGCGAATGTCTTCAGTCATCTTAATGATGATTATAGATTAAATGGATTGGAATAAGCTATTCTATACAGGTTGCATTTGCCCGCAGCTGGCAAGGCCATCCAGAAAGGCTTCAATGACAGTAATTGTCTGCCTTGGATCCGCGGCACTTATTATGGCCAATTTGAAAAGATATGCCTGTATCAGGTCGAGAATCAGCATTGAGGTAGTTTCAATCGGGATTTCACGAAGCTCACCTGACTCAATTCCCTCACGGAGCATACGGCGAAGAAGGTGATCAAGTTTCAAAGTTCGCCGCCGAATGGCAACAGGAAAAAAATTTCTGTCATCCTTACGCTTCTGAAAAAGATAATCTCCGAGACTGGTTATAAAATCCCTGTTGAGCCAGCTTTTTAGAATGATATTCGCAATAATCTTCCGGATTTGCGGAATTACAAGACCGTTACCGGAAGCAAAATTTCTGTAATCCGAAAACATCTCATCGGTATAATACTTCACCGCGTATGTGAAGATTTCTTCCTTGTCCCTGAAATATAAATACAGAGTGGGGCGGGAAATTTTGCTTGCCTCGGCCAGGTGTGACAGACTTGTATTCTGATATCCTTTCCGGGCAAACAAACTGAAGGCCTGCCGAAGAATCGCTACTTTTCGTTTTTTATGATCGATTATCTTCGGCATTTACGAACCTTTAACCTTCCCGGTCGCCCATAAGACAGAGCCAGGAAGCCTCAGCTGCCACCTGATCGCCTACATAGGCCTTACCGGTCTGCCGTAAGCCCCGGGAGTCAACACGGACATTCTCAATTTCAAAGCGCACCTCGTCTCCGGGAACCACCTGACGGCGGAATTTCACCTTGTCCACGGTGGCCAGGAAGAACAACTTGTCTCCCAGGAGTCCCGACTGGGCAACACCGGCTCCACCGCACTGGGCCATGGATTCCACCAGAATTACACCGGGTACAACAGGATATCCGGGAAAATGACCTTTGAAGAAAAAATCATCTTCGGTGTATTTGCGGGTTCCGACAATGCGTTCGTCACTCACCTCATCAAGCTTGTCAACAAAGAGAAATGGCTCTCTATGGGGTAATAATTCTTTTATATCTTTCATCTTTCCCGCCTACTCCTCAAGTTTCTTGAAAATCAGCGAACCGTTATGGCCGCCGAAGCCAAGGCTCTCAGACATGACTACGCGAAGATTCGCCTTCCGTCCGACATTGGGTACATAATCCAGATCACAGCGCTCATCAGGATTATCAAGATTGATAGTAGGTGGAAGAAACCCATCCCGAAGGGCCAACAGGCAGATGATGGACTCCATGCCCCCTGCACCACCAACCATATGGGCCGTCATGGACTTTGTGGAGGAAATGGGCATTTTGTAGGCATGGTCACCAAAAGCTTTTTTAATAGCCATGGTTTCCAGAGGATCGTTGGTAGGAGTCGAGGTACCATGAGCATTGAAATAATCAATTTCGGATGGATCCATTCCCGCATCCTGGAGAGCCCACTTCATGGCCCGGGCCGGGCCGTTACCTTCCACATCCGGGCTGGTAAGGTGATAGGCATCACAGCTCATACCGTAACCGGCCACCTCCCCATAGATTTTCGCCCCTCTGTCCAGAGCGTGTGTAAGCTCCTCTAGTATAAGAATACCCGAGCCCTCACCCATTACGAATCCGTCTCTATCCTTGTCAAAAGGACGGCTTGCAGCGCTGGGGTTATCATTGTACTGAGTCGAGAGTGCGGTTAATTTGACAAACCCGGCTATTCCAAAAGGTGTAATGGCCGCTTCCATACCGCCGGTTACCGCAACATCCACCTGTCCGTACCGTATGGCATTCAAGGCGGATCCTATCGCATCGGTGGCTGAAGCACATGCTGTAACAAGTGCGTAACAGGGACCGAGAAAACCATATTTGATAGCAACGTTGGCCGGGCCCTCGTTAATAATCATCTTGGGAACGGTCATGGGAGCAACGCCCCTGGGACCTTTTAATGCCAGCTGACGTATACCTTCTTCGGTAACTTCATATCCGCCGATACCGTTACCAAGGATAACACCCACCCTTTCAGGATCGACACCACCCTTGTCCAGGCCGGCATCTTCCAGAGCCTCGGCCGATCCGGCCATGGCGAACTGGGTGAATCGAGCCAGTTTCCTGGCTTCTTTCTTCTCCATCCAGACCGATGGATCGAAGTTTTTAACTTCTCCGGCGACTTTAGAGGCATATTCTTCCGTATCAAATGCTGTTATTGAAGCAATACCGCTCTTTCCGGCTTTAATAGCTTCCCATGTATTGGCCACATCATGGGCCAGGGGATTAACGGTTCCCAGACCGGTTACAACAACTCGTCTTCCTTTCATCACATCACTAACCCTCCATCAACTCGAATCACCTGACCGGTGATATAGGAAGAAAGATCGCAAGCCAGATACAGCACCGCATTGGCCACATCCCCGGCAGCTCCCATGCGTCCCAGTGGAATGGCCTTTGAGTATTCGGCCTTCACTTCATCTGTAAGCTTATCGGTCATGGCAGTGGCAATAAAACCCGGAGCCACAGCATTTACCCTGACATTCCGCTTGGCGGTTTCCTTGGCCAGACTCTTGGTAAAACCGATAAGTCCGGCTTTGGATGCCGAGTAGTTGGTCTGGCCGGCATTACCCATCTGTCCAACAACCGAGGCCATATTGATGATACTGCCCGATTTCTGTTTGAGCGCCATAAAGGCCGATACTTCCCGGGCAACCAGAAATGCACCGGTAAGGTTCACCTTGATAACCTGCTCCCACTGATCCAGAGGCATACGGAACACCATACCGTCCCTTGTAATACCTGCATTGTTCACCAGTACATCAAGTTTACCGTCGGCGGTAATATCCTTGATAAGGGCTTTAACCTGATCTTCATCGGTGATGTTTGCCGAATGAAAGGTAACACTCGCACCTTTTTTCGCGGCTGCATCCATTTCTGCTTTATGCGGACCTTCATTGAAGTCGCAATAGTGAACCGAAGCGCCTTCTTCCAGGCATTTCATAACAATTTCTTTGCCGATGCCCTGGGCACCGCCGGTTACAAGAACCTTCTTTCCATCAAGAAGCATAATGCTGACTCCTAGTTATTTTCTTTGATCGTATTCAAATCCTCGACGGTACCCGCGAGAAAACATGTTCCATTCTGTCCGGATTTACCCCAGAGACCGGTGAGCACCTTGCCCGGGCCGGATTCATAAATAGCTGCAGGGGATGT
>JAUUYD010000024.1 GCA_030590585.1 Spirochaeta sp. | reverse complement strand
TCCCTATCGAAGCTATCGATACCGGCGGGTCCTCACGCAGGGAGCTCATCAGATCCGACATGAGACTCTGACCTTTCTGCCCCTCAAAATACCTGCTTATAAGCATTTCCTGCCAATAACCGAATCGAGACCAGAGCTCTTTCAGGTGATCTATAACACTCATTCCCCGGGACTGATTCCAAAGGGCCATCTCAGCGGTCATGGCGGCAGCGGAAACGGCATCCTTGTCACGAACTGATGTTCCGATAAGGTATCCGTAGCTTTCCTCGCCCCCGAAAACATAGGTATATTTGCTGTCGGATTCGAACTGACGAATCTTCTCTCCGATGAATTTAAATCCTGTAAGTACCCGAAAGCTCGTTGCCCCGTAAAAATCTGCAATTTTATTCTGAAATTCTGAAGTCACAATGGTGTTGACGAAAGCCGGGTTTACCGGAAGCTGACCCAGTTCTTTACGGGTCCGAAAAATATAATCCGCCAGTAATGCTCCCAGCTGATTGCCGGTGATAAGTACCCACTCCCCGTCAAGGGGTACGGCAATGCCCAATCGGTCGGCATCGGGATCCGTAGCCATTACAATATCCGCATGTTCCTTACGGGCCAGCTCAAGGGCCAGTTTCAATGCCGGAGCTATCTCCGGATTGGGAAATTCGACGGTGGGAAATTCTCCATCAGGCTCCCTTTGCTCAGCTACGGTAATGACATTTATACCAAGCTCGGCCAGTACGGTTTCCACCGGAACCAATCCGGTACCATGTAAGGGTGAGTACACAACCTTGAGACCGGCACCCCTCTCTTTCACCAGATCGGGTTTTAAGGACTGAGCGACAACCATAGCCTTGTATTTCTCATCAATCTCCCGGTCAACCATGGTTATCAAGCCATTCTTAAGCGCCTCATCCAGGTTCACCGTTCTAACTGTATCAGCGGCCTTACGAACCTCTGCAATAATGCCCTTATCATGTGGGGGAACCACTTGAGCTCCGTCTGACCAGAACACCTTGTACCCGTTGTAGACAGCCGGGTTGTGGCTTGCAGTAATCATGATGCCGGCACAGGCAGACTTATATCTGACTGCATATGAGAGTACCGGCACAGGTCTGAGAGACGTGAAGAGCCATACCCGGATACCGTTAGCCGCCATCACCCTTGCGGATTCTTCAGCAAATACTCTGGAATATCGACGGCAGTCGTAGGCGATTGCGATACTGCGCTCGGATTCAGCAACATGGGAACAGATGTAATTTGCCAGTCCCTGGCTTGCCTTGCGGATAACGGTAGGATTGATTCTGTTGATTCCGCCGCCAATAACTCCCCTCAAACCCCCTGTTCCAAAGTCGAGTTCACAATAGAACCTGTCGGAGAGTTCATCCCAACCTTCAGACTCCAGTAGATTTGTTATTTCTTTTCGGAACTCTTCGTTATCTTCCTGAGAAAGATAGTCTGCTGCTGCCCCGCGAATCTCATCTTCAGTCATTTTTTATTTCCTTCATCAGCCATTGGTGTAATTCGAATGGTCCCGGAAAATTCAATGCCGATCCGGCTTCTTGTAAAACCTTTTCAGATCTGAATCCCCAGGATGCTCCGGCAAATGGAATCCCTGCATTCAAAGCAGTTTCAAGGTCAACAGGGCTGTCCCCTGCCATCAGTATAGTAGAAAGATTGATGTCTTTGCCTTCAAGATAATGATTAAGTGCCCCGGGGTGGGGTTTATGAGGAAAGCTCTCTGAATAACCCAGTACTTCTTTGAACGTAGCTTCCGGGAAAAAAGCGTCTACAACCGACTGAGCCAGATTGCAAGCCTTGTTCGTATAAACAATCATGGGGATGTCTGATGTTTTCAGGTATTTAATCAGATCATAAATCCCGGGATAAACCGTCGTAAGTTCAGCAGGCCTCCTGGCGTATTCAACAAAGATTTCATCAATGAGCCGTTTGGAATCCCGGTCACTCACTTTTACAGGCAGGGCAAGTTCAAGTGCTTTTTTAAGTCCCCAGCCGACAAAATCCCTGTAGGCGTCAGTGGGGTGAACGGGATAACCCTCTCTTTTTAGAATCATGTTGTAAACGGCAGCAATATCCGGAATCGAATCCACAAGAGTTCCATCGAGATCGAAGACAATCAAATTATAGTTCAAAAGAACCTCCTGCCGCAGTTTATCGATTGAGGTATCCTCAGGGCAAGTCAAACCATTATCATTGTCATAGATGAGGATTCTATATATTGAGACTTTTTACGGCGGGTCTCATAAGTCATTCGCCGATCAATGGATAAAACATTCAAGTCATTCACATCATCTTGTATCCCTCCCGGCCAGGTTCTGGAAATGGAGACAGGCCGGTTCCGCCATGTATCTGGCCGGGATTATCCCTTCAGGCCGTGAGATTAAATTCGATGCCATGGTAATCAGCGGAATGATTGATCTGTCCCATCTGAAAATCCTCCGCCCGGATCTGCCTCCCTCTTTGCTTTACATTCATGAAAATCAATTTGCCTACCCGATGAAAGCCGGAGAAACCAGGGATTTCAGATACGGGATTACCGATTTGATGAACATACTGAGTTCTGAAACTGTTGTTTTCAACTCAAGGTTCAACAGGGATGTGTTCCTTGACGAATGCCGCAAACTGTTCCAAAGACTTCCTGATGCCCTTCCCCGATGGACATTGAATGAGGTAGTGAAGAAGTCCCATATAATTTATCCGGGTATTGAGTCCAAAGCCGCCATGGATTACAGAAAATCGGATTTTCCGGATATTCCCCTGATTATATGGAACCACAGACATGAGCATGACAAGGATCCTGAAACCTCCTTCGCTGTGCTGGAGAATCTGCATCAAAGGGGTGTTTTATTTAGATTGGCACTACTCGGCGAGCGCTACTCCAAGGCGCCTTCAGCCTTTGACAGGGCGCGGCTCAAGCTCGCCGATTGCATCGTTGTTGATGCATTCCCTGCCAGGAGTGAATATCTTAACTGGCTGAACCGAGGGGACATCGTTATAAGCTCAGCTCTGCAGGAAAATTTCGGTCTCTCGGTTATTGAAGCTGCCAATGCCGGCTGCTGGCCCCTGCTACCACGGCGCCTGGCCTATCCTGAAGTGATGCCCCAGTGGGTTCAGGCTGCCTGTTTCTGGGAAACACAAAAGGAGTTTGAGCTGATGCTGGAATCAGTCCTTAAAATGCCTGCAGAGCAAAGAGATAAACTCACCAGACCCTTGAGCCGCTGGCTTAAAAAGTACGACTGGAGAAATCAGGCGGAAAAACTTGATTCGCTTCTTGACGAAACTGCCAATCAACAAAACCTCAGGGGAGATTTTTTGCCTTGAGCCTTTCCATGGCCCAATGGGTGTACCGTCTCACCTTACGGTCCGGATCTTCCTGCAGGGATTTAAGTATTTTTTTACTTTCAGATGTTGCAAGGGATTCCAGGGCCTTTGTTACTTTAATTCTCACATCCTTATCGGGATCTCTGGCAGCAAGGACAATACCGCGATAAGCCGAATCGGTAGCAATTTCAGCAAGCAGTTCCGCCGAGTCCCTCCGTATTGCAGGTTTACGGTGGGAAAGCTTTCTGATAAGGATTTCCACAAAACCCGTGCGGGTGAGTATATCGGCAAGAAAAGGCTTTAAAGATGGAATATCTTCCCTGAGCAGTGCTACCATGGCCTCTTCTCCCTTATCTCCCATAGCAGTAAAGACATCGGAAAGCCTGTCCCTCAGAACAGCTTCAGAGTCTTTGAAATGCTCTACCAGGGCAACAATCGATATCCTGTCTGTTTTTCGTGCCATGGCCGAAACAAGCTCATCATGCAAGGTTTCTCCACCGTCAAGGAATCTGACCATAGCAGCCACTGATTCAGGAACCTTGCTGACTGCCAGGCCTTCAAGTGCCGCCTTTCTGACTGCAGGAGACTCATCGGAATCGTTTAAAAGAGCCTCAAGTGTCTGAAGAAATTTCTCAGTACTTTTAACTCCCGCAATTCTTGCGGCTTCTTTTCTAACCCGTTCCACAGGATCCCGGAGTAATGATAAAGCCGGGCCTGTCGCTTTGAGTTCACCGGCATCAAACAGGGCTCTCAAGCACGCAATTCGGACATCAGGGTCCGCATCATTCAACCCTTCCCGAATTTCTTTGGTGAACGACCCGATGCCGGCAGCAGGCAGAGTGGAAATTAACGCGGCACGAATCCCGGCATCGGGGGATGCAAGAATGAAGGCTGCGCGCTCTTCAAGAGCTTTACGGTTCATTGCCGAAAGTTGAACCGCGAAGTCTCTGGTCTGATTCACCGGTAGAATCGGAAGATTTTCCAGTATCGTCTGCAGAGTATGATCCAGATGCCAGGCACCCAGGCATTGCAGGGCTCTCAATCTGACACTGTGGCTGTAGAGTGAGCGATCAGATTCAAGTATATCAAGAACAGACCCGAGAAACATGGAAGGCGGCAGCTGGGTCATTATTTCAAGGTAAGCTTCATCAGCATCAAATGCATCATCTTTGAGGAATTCAAGAAGAACATCCCTGAAAACCGGTGCCTCACCAGGCGGAAGAAGAGGCAGAATAAATCCAAGAACATCCGGATCGTTCCTCCTTTTCCTCAATTCATCACGTATCAGAGATCTGGCCTTTTCATCTCCCCTGATACACGCAAGACTCACTGCCGATCTGTAGAGCTCCTCTTCATCAGCTTCCTTGATCGGATCAGACCTGTTGAAGGCTTTTTCCGACAGATGAAATATTAAACTGTTATCACCGCCATCACTCAGCAGTTTCGCTCCGAGAAGAAGAACATCAACCGAATCTGTGGTTTTCAATTTGTCAAGGAAACCCGTTACTCCAACGGAAACGGCCTTCGACAACAGTCCCCGGCGCCTCTCCCAATCTTCCCGGTCACCACGGTTGGCCTCGACAAACATCTTATCCAATGCACCTGATCTTTCGAGAAATCGTGAAGCTGACAGGCGGGCCTCAACCACTTTTCCTTTTAACGCCGTAATAGCAATATTTTCATCTTCTTTAGAACCGGTTTTAAGTAAATCAAGGACGTGTACAGACTGCAGGACATCCATGCCTGAAGGATCAAGTTTCCATCTGTCGGGAAAAGTTGAATCAATACGGTCTCTGGCGCTTTGTCTTACCTCCGGTACCGGATCATCAAGAACCATAGTCATCAGGGCCCCGAAGAGTTCATCCAGATCTTCCCCGCCAGTATCTCTGGCAGCTGTTTTACGCAGCAGGGGATGCGGATCCCTGAAGGATTCCCTCACCAGCCTCATGGACTTGGGATCATCATCAGATAGAAGCACCCTTAATGAAAAATACCTGACCGGCCATTCGGGGTCACCAGAGAGTTCCCGAACTTCTTCAAAACAGACTGATAGTAATTTCCTGGCTTTTTTACCATCAAAATCCTGTCCCCTGGCTGAGAGTGCCATTTTTCTGATCAGGAATATCTCATGATTATCCTTGAGCCAGTTTTTGAATACCTGGGCAACAGAACCTTTTTGTAAAGCCGTCATAAAGACAGGGAACATGCCCTCATCAGCTGCAAGTTTGAGCAGTCTTTTCGCGTCATCCGGCCGCTTGCGGTTCCCCAATTTTCGTATGAGGTGTTCTGCAATCCCGAAATGAGAAATCACCTGATCTCCTTTTCTTCTGATCAGGGCCTCAACCAGAGCCGGTCTTGAGAGAAGCTTTGCGGTTATCCCGGGATCCTGCTGTCCCAGATCCATCTTTCTCAATGCGGATTTTATCAAACGGGATCTTTTAATCAGGACCACCAGAATAACGATGAGAACTGCCAGAACGGCTGCCCCGGAAATCCATAAATACCTTGGGACGGTATTGGCGAAATCAAGAATTAAAGTGAGCAGATTGTTCATCGGTTTATTCCTTTGACATTGAATATCACAAGCGGCTTTACCTTGCCTTTTACTTTCACAGGTTTACGCTCTTCGAGTTTAAATTTATCCCCGATCAGGTCTCTTGTTGCCTGGGTGATAATTATTTCTTCAGCACTGGCTACACTCTCAAGCCTGGCAGCCGTATTAACCGTATCGCCAAGAACCGTATAGTCCATTCTCCGGCTGGATCCGATGTTTCCGGCAACAAGAGGACCCGAGGACATGCCGACAGATATTTTCAATTTTGAGGCATCACCCCTGAAGAAAGTTCGATCCTTTGATCTGACAAGTTCGTGTATCTGAAGTGCTGAGGTGACCGCCAGAACCGCGTCTTCCTCCTGGGATTTCATAGGAACACCCCAGGCTGCCATAATGCAGTCACCGATGAATTTATCAATGTATCCATGATTGTTGATAACAAGCTCAACGGCTTCAGAGAAAAACGCGTTAAGGACCTCAATAATATATTGGGGGTCTTTACCCTCGGAAAAAGCGGTATATCCGGTAATATCGGCAAAAAAAACAGTAGCAATTTTTTTGTCTCCACCGAGTTTTACCATTTCCGGATTCTCTGTGAGATTATGAACCAGATCTTTGGACAGATAGCGGGAGAACATGTCCTTGATCTTCCGGCGCTGATCAACAGCAACATCAGCCTTGGCTTTGAGCTTACGCTCCCGGGTCTGGTCGGTAAATAACAGGGTTAAACCCTCTTTCTGTCCTTTTGCGCCAAGAAGCGGTGCCGCGTTCAAGGCATAATCCATATCCTCAGACCCCGACTTCCGGTAGATACCTTCAAGAGCCGCATATTCCAGGCCTTCATCCCGGGCCTTTCCTATTGTACTAATCATTTTGCGGCCGAAGCTTTTTCCAAACTGATTAGAAAAATCATTTCCGATATCATCGTCTTCAAGATTGAAAGCCTGCTTTGCGGCATGGTTGAAATACCGAATACCTCCGTTACTGTCTGTTGTTATCAGAAGATTGGTCATGGATTGGAATATGGATTTCTGATACCGTTCCAGGGCTTCGATGCGCTTTAAATAATCTTTAAGCTCTTTCATCAGGCGGGCATTTTCCAACAGGCCGCCTGCGAGTCTGTTAAGGGAATCCAGATACCTGAAACGTTCATTCCCGTAATGATCGGTATCACGGCTGTTCAGAAAGAGTGCGCCGATTTTTCTTTTACCGGCTTTAACCGGAAGTACAATCCCGCTATTCATGCTGCCGGAGAGAAGAAGCTCCTTGAAGGGACTTTCCTTCCGGGAGAGTAAAACAACAGCCTCACCGCATTCTTCAAGAAATTCCATGAGTTCAGATTCTTTTGAAATTGTATCGGGTACGTCCCTCAAACCGCGCCTGTAAATCAGACGAAGCTCTCCAGTTGATGCTTCAGTATCGTTATAGATGTACAGACATGCCAGATCTGATCGGGAATAATCCGCGGATTGCTCTACAAGTACTGAAACCAGGCTTTTAAAGTCAGATTCTGCAGAAAGCCTGCTGCTTGCTCTTACCAGTTCATTGAGAACTGAGTTTTGTTCCATGGAGTCCATTATATTGCCTGGAAGTCCAGTTGTGAAATATTAATTCAATCTATCTTCAGCGTACTTGAACAAACCGGTAACGGCGGTCCATAAACGCCCCAGATCGTCAATAACAGTTAAACGTCTACCGTCATCACCCACATTCATTACCGGATAAACCTTGCCGGGAGTCAACCTGCCTCTGGCATCCAGATAGGGGTTCTCAAGGTCCTCAAAAAGAGTCTGCATCTCATTCTCCAGACATCTTTCGGTAAAATCATCTTTCAAAGTCACATAAAAATGGACTGATTCCATCAGATGAAGCCCTTGAGTTCCCTGATTGCGGGAAACGCTTTCATTTTTGTGATTGCTTTTTCCTGTATCTGCCTGACTCGCTCACGGGTGATTCCAAGCATCTTGCCGGTTTCCTCCAGGGTGAGAGGTCCTTCTCCCTTAAGGCCGTAACGAAGCTGAATTATTCGCTTTTCACGTTCATTAAGCTGATTCAGAACATGTTCAATAGTATCCTGAAGGGTTGTATGAAACACTGATTCAACAGGTTCTACCGAATTCTCATCCTTGATGAGTTCTGCCAATCTTGTCATATGATCATCGTCAACCGTCGTATCCAGACTGGCGGTTTCCTGTGAAAGCTGCTTGATTTCCTTGATTTTTGAAACAGGCATGTGCATGTATTCTGCCAGCTCAGTTTCAGTAGGCTCCCGGCCCAGATCCTGAGTTAACTGTTTGGAGACAAAAAAAGTTTTCTTAATCGTATTCAGCATATGGATGGGTATGCGAATAACTCTGGCTTTATCGGCCAGAGACTTGATAATCGCCTGACGTATCCACCAGGTTCCATAGGTTGAGAAACGGCAGCCCCGTTTATAATCAAAACGCTCAACCGCCTCTATCAGACCGATATTGCCCTCATCAATGAGGTCAAGCAGGCTCATTCCCCGGTTCTGATATTTTTTTGCGATTGAAACTACCAATCGAAGATTGGATTTGATCATCATATTCTTCTGTACAAAAAGTAGTTCTCTGGTATCGGAATATTTTTTTTCGAAGGCATCAATATCATCGGAACCGCTCTTTTTTTCACTGTCCAGAACTGCCATTTCGGCTTTGAAGTCGGATATTTTCTGACCTATATTCTGTTCCTGGTCGATAGTGAGAAGCGAGTAACGGGATATCTGTTTCAAATACAGTGCAAGAGGATCCGATTCAGCCTGTGATTCAACTTGATCCCCGCTGCTTGCAAGTATCCCGTGTTCTTCGGTTTCAGTCATTCATCCTCCAGAGAGATCAGCCGCGGGGTGCATCATCAGGAGAAACTGGAACGCCCTCCCTGAATACTGAAAAGATCATATCCTGTTTTCCGCCATCAGGTCCGGATGAACCAAGTCTTCCAATCCTGCTGCCGGCAGTTATGGTTTGACCGACATTGACAAATAAATCTTCATTTCCGCCGTAGAGATAAATATATCCATTCGAGTCAACTAAGACAACGTGTCCGAAACCGCGGTATGGTCCTGTCCAGACGACATTACCACCTGCAACTGCCCGAACGTAACTCAAAGGGTCCGCCTCGATGGCAACACCTTCAAGTTTTCCATTCAGCGGCTGCTTATATCCTGCAACAGGCCACCATGGAACACTCAGCCGAACAGTTGGTGCTTCCTCATTGCGGCTCACCACCAATGTTTCACCTACTCTGAGCACACGGCTGGAATCCCGTTCGTTTAATGACAGCAATACATCAACTTCCATACTGTATTTCCCGGCAATACCGTAATACGTGTCACCCTTTTCAACGGTATACAAACCTTCCCGAGGAGCCTCTTTCCCGGGAATAATCAGATGCGTTCCGATCGAAAGGCCGGAAGGATCGGATATGTTGTTTTTCGTCAGTAATTCATCAAGGCTCACATTGTAGCGCCGAGCCAGGGAATAAAGAGTTTCTCCCTGACTGAGAATATGCACAACATCGGCGCTAAGAACCGGAAGCGCAAAAGTCGTCAAGAAAATGATTGTGATAAAGAGTCGGTGTTTTCTTCCCATACTATTATCATCATCGGAAGAAGTCTGTCATATATAAAATCGGGCTGGTCAGATTTGAACTGACGGCCTCCTCGTCCCGAACGAGGCGCGCTCCCCCTGCGCTACAGCCCGTAATGGCGGAAGTGACGGGGATCGAACCCGCGATCTCCGGCTTGACAGGCCGGCGCGATAACCAGCTTCGCTACACCTCCGAGCCGGAGTTACAATAACTGAAACCGGCGGGGCTGGTCAACAGAGTTTATCCTAACGTTGACGCCGATCCCGTGAACGTGATAATTTCGGTTTCATGTCAACAATTGAAAAAAAGAAAACATCAACTGGAAACAGTGCCCTTAAGTATATAGGTTTAGGTATCGTTTCCCTGGCATTGCTGGGCTTAATTTTCTCATCCCTCTTTTCAGGAAGATCCGGTGGCTCAAACCAACTGGATTTCGGATCATACGGCGATCGGAAAATAGTTTACACATACGATAACGCCTTCGGACAGGCTGTCGAAACAGCAATGGCGAATTACGATACCGGTAACGATCAGAACAGTCAGTTCTATACGTTTATACGTTACCTGGCATGGCAGGACGCCTTCAGCTCAGTGGTATTTAATACGGCCATCGCCTATCACCTTGATAATAGCGGATATGAACCCTCCTCAAGAGCAGTTGACAGAAGGGTTATCGATTTCGGCCCTTACCGGAACAGCAATGGGGATTTTGATGAGAAACGCTACCTTGAGTCTTCTCAATCTTCAAAGGATGCTGTCAGGGATCAAATGAGGGAACAACTGGTTCTTTCCACCTGGGGTAATGATGTCCTGGACAGCCAGTATCATTCACAAGCCCAGCTTGATTTTCTCTGGGACATGCGCTCAACGGAACACAGCTACGATTACATCAGCATTCCTTTTACCGAATTTCCTGATGAGAGCATTGTTGAATATGCCAAGGCCAACACCGGTCTTTTCACCCAGCTTCCCGTCAGCCGTTTAACAGTCCCCGATGAAGAACAGGCCAATGAGGTGATGAGTCAGTACGAAGAACGCCGTCAGGATATGGGTGCATTCGCGGAACTGGCTGGTGAGTATTCCCAGGACGGATATTCCGAAGACGGCGGAAGTATGGGCGCAACCGACTATTACAGGCTTTCCGAATTAATCGGCAGCGAAAATACCGACACCGTATTCAGTCTTTCCCGGGGTGATATCGGAGGACCTTTCGAAACCGATTACGGCTGGATGGTTTTCAGGGCTGATGGAGCTGCAGAACAGACGCAGGCTGCGGACAGAATTGAAGAGGTCCGCTCGTATATGCTTCAGAATGAAGTTGGCATCATAGAAGATGCAATACTCGTTATAGCTGAAGAATTGAAAGTTAAAGCAATTTCGACAGGCTCTTTCAGAAATGCAATGGAAGAAAACGGATTACAGGTACAGACCAGCTCCTCGTTCCCTGTTAACTTTGCCGGTGATTCACTTATAGGCGGCAGCCCGGAGAATTCCGGAGATCAGGTTCTAAGCGGAACCGCATCCACAGATGATTTCTGGTCCAAGATTGCAGTTCTGAAAGAAATCGGGTCCATATCCCGGCCCATAGTCTTAAACGGTGCGGTGGCCCTGTTCAGTCTTGCATCCTCAAATACGACAGAAAATCTCGATTACTGGGATAGCCTTGTTGATTATGAATTGGCAAGGTCGAGACAGAACGATTTCCAGGCTGCTGTCGTTGGTACAGAGTCCAAACTCTTTGAGAATAATTTCAGCGAAGCTTACAACCGAATCTTCCCGAAGCAGGGATGAAGTGAATAGACCCCGGTTAGAAGAAACCGGCCGGGGTCTGACCGTCCATGCTGAGGGACGATATCTTTATTCCCGATATCAGCCGGGGAAAAGGCCGGACATGGCGGCCGAAAAGGCCCCCATCGAAAACCGATGTATCTACTTTATACCTTCTCCACTACTTGGTTACGGACTGTCGGTACTTGCCGGCAGAATTACTGAGGATTCAATTATTCTTGCCGTTGAACAGTCTCAGGAACTGATGGCCCTGTGCTCAAGTCATGTCGGTGAAAACTCTCGTATAGTATATGTCAGGCTCTCTGACAAGGAATCTCTTCACGCTCTTCTTTACCGTCTTGGGCCATGGCGTTTCCGACGGGTAATGCGTTTGGATCTGAATAACGGCGTCTCACTGAACCCGTCATTGTACAATGACCTGGCCTCGTTCCTTATGGAAGATTTAGCGACATATTGGCGGAATCGACATACCCTTGGGCGCCTGGGAAGGGAATGGATTCGACATATTTTTGCAAATGTGACAGAGATTGCCTACGGTAAAACCAATTTCCAGAGCTTGTCCGATCTGAAAATCAACACCGTTCCCATCGTTGTCGGAGCAGGTCCATCTCTTGAATCATCTTTAAGTTTTATCCATAAGTTCCGTAAAAATCTTTGGGTCATTGCTGCGGATACCGCCCTTCCGGCCTTGAAAAGTGCCGGAATTAAACCTGATGCCGCCGCGGTGCTGGATACTCAAGCCTGGAACCTTCTGGATTTTCATGACAGTTTCGCCGGAGGATTGACC
>JAUUYD010000232.1 GCA_030590585.1 Spirochaeta sp. | reverse complement strand
CGGGATTGCCAGGACACTGGTATAGGTGCTCAGGGTGAATCCTCTGGGAATCAGGGTGGATCCGTCGGCGGCTGCGATGTGTTCGGGACCCGTCAGGGATATCACCAGCTGATTGTAGAGCGGGTACACCATGATGATTGCCAGGATGAACAAGATGACAACGACGATCCAATGACCGATACCGGCTTTTCTCTTATCCATTACCACACCCCCTCACCGGACACTTTCCGGCTGAGACGATCAGTACCCGTGATCAGAAAAATCCCGATAGCACCCTTGAAGAGCCCTGCGGCGGTTCCCAGTGAAAAGTTCCCCTTAGTCAGGCCCACCCGGTAAACATAGGTGTCTATGATGTCTACTTTATTGATGACCGCGTCATTCATCATGTTGAAAACCTGATCGAACCCGGCGTTCATGAAGAACCCCATGTTCAGAATAAATACGGTGATGATTGTGGGGAGAATACTTGGTAAGGTGATGTGTCTGGCCTGCTGCAGACGATTGGCCCCATCAACAGTCGCGGCATCATAGAGTTCCGGAGCTATACCGTTGATTGCCGCGATGTAGAGTATCGAGTCCCATCCGATACTCCGCCATGTTTCGGAGATGACAAAGATCCACCGGATGTGCTTTGTGGAAGTCATGAATGATACCGGTTCTCCACCGAAGAATGTGATGATCTGGTTGACCACCCCCAGGGGGGAAGAGAGCAGGGAGATAAAAATACCCGCAATAACCACCCAGGACAGGAAGTGAGGAAGGTATATTACACTTTGGATAATTTTCCTGTAGCCGGAACTCCGAATCTCATTGAACATGAAGGCCAGAATGATAGGCAGGGGAAAGAAGAAGCCGATCTTCATGGCGCTTATGGCTATTGTATTTAAAAACACCCGGAGAAACACGGGAGACGAAAAGATCATTTTGAAGTGCTTCAGGCCGGCCCACTCGTTGGTACCGATGAATTTCACATCCTGAAAAGCAATCCTTGCCCCCCACATGGGGATGTAATGCCAGACAATGAAGTAAATGAGAACCGGGAGCAGCATCAGATAGAGAGCACGATCCTGCTTGATTCTTTTTCTAAGAATTTCTCCTCTCATAAATTACCTGCCTGCTTTACCGCCTGAACAGCGAGTTTCAATCCGAGATCCACCATGTCCTCCTCAGCCGCAAAGCGAAGGCAGACCCCCGCGGGATGCCTGACCTGTTCAACCCATTTCTCAGGAATAACCGACAGACCCTGACCCGCCGCACAGAGGGCGAGAACCAGGGCACAGATTGTGTCGGCATCCCGTCCAAAGTTGGCCGACAGGATAAATCCCTTGCGGAAATCACCCCCGGATAGTTTGTATAAACCATAAACCTGAGGTATAGCTTCAGGAGAGGAGGAGTGTTTGGGAGTCCATAGAAGTGTGTGAAGCGCCTCATAAGCGTCGTCCGGATCGTCGGTTTCATCCAACATGGTAAAGGTTTGATCCATCTTCCGCCCCAGCCAGCTGTCATCAGGTATACAGGCCCTGCCGGCATCGATTACCTCATCAACAGACCCACCCATCAAGGCTATAGTGGAACTTGCTGCTATTGCCTGGGCAGCCCAGATACCATCGTTATCATGACTCACCGAGGCATCGACCGCTGCCATTTCCGCGGCTTTCTTCGTATCACCATAGCCGATTATTCCGAAGGGAACCGAGCGCATCGCCGCGCCGTCATCCACATTAAAAACATTATCCTGTCCTGAAAGCGGGGGATTTATCCCTCTGGCCAGGTTTGAAAGTGCACCGTAAAGCGGCATCCCGCCGCGCTCCCGGGCACCGCCATCGGACAACACCAGTTTCCGCCAGGTTTCGGCAACAAATTCGGCGTTGAATTCCCCGGGGCAATCCAGAATACTCCTGGCTGAAAGTACTGTAAATTCCGTATCGTCAGTGCTTTTCCCTTCAGGAGGCAGACTGATCAATACACCATATTTCTGCCGTGTGGCATCATCCCGTCCCAGATCTCCAGCCGCATCACCGACACCCAGGGCCACCATGGCTGCTACAGCCCGATCGGCAAACTGCCTCTCTTCCGGTCTGGTGAATGTCTTTTCAATGGTTTCCTTAATACTCAAATTTCAGCTCCTTCTCTACATTCTCGGGATCGTTACCGGTAACGTTACCGGTAATTGGCATACCAATTACTTTCATTACAAAATGATCACTCACCCCAACTCCCTCACGGATTCCCGTTCCAATAACTCTGCCTGGAAAACCACCTCTTTATTTAAAGGTTCAGTAGCCTGAATTTCTTCAATCAGAAGATCAACAGCCTCCATACCGAGTTTGGATTTATATGTGTCCATGGTGGTGAGCTTCGGTCTGAGATAGCGGGAAATGACGAGATTGTCATGGCTGATTATGGAAATGTCCTCTGGAATTGATAATCCTTTCTCATAAACCGCATCGTAGGAACCTGCAGCCATCATGTCATGAGTGACAAATACGGCTGTCGGCGGATTAACCATTTCAAGGAACCCGGACATGCAGTCTTTACCGGAATCGGGTTTGTTCTCCCCGATACAGACAAGCTTATCATCAAAAGGAATTCCAAAGTCCTGTAATGCTTTACAGTATCCTTTTTGCCTCTCATGCCCCGACTGGGCGTGTTTCCCTGTGGTAATCAAGCCTATCCTTCGATGCCCTTTATCAATCAGATATTGAGTGGCTGTTACTCCGGCATTTACATTATCCAGGGCAATAGTCGAAATAGTCGATTTGGAACTCTTTCGGTATATCTGAACCACCGGAAATTGTTTCTTTTTCAGTTTCTCCAATTCATCACGATTGGCCTCGTCGAAGGAAAGAATTATCCCATCAACCTGATTACCCTGCATTAAATCAATTGCTTCTTTTTCCACATGGCTGTCATGATCAGTATCAAAAAACATGACAGAATACCCGAAGGATCTGGCCCGCATGATTATGCCTCTGGCCAAGCCTGGAAAGCTCGGATTTGTGATGTCCGGAACGATAAAGCCGATGACATTGGATTTTTTCAGTACAAGACCCCGGGCAGCATTACTTGGCCTGAAGTTCAATTCCCGAATTGCCTGGTCAATTTTCTCTCTGGTAGCTGCCTTCACATCCGGTTTGTTATTGAGAACCCGGGAAACGGTGGAGACTGAGACTTGGGCTTTACTGGCAATATCACGAATGGTACTCACTGATTATGCATCTCCCCAATAACTGGTAACGTTACCGGTAACGTTACCAGATTAAGACCGGCGAAACCGTTTGTCAAGCATTTTCAGACATCAATAGTCATCAACAGCTTTCAAAGCCTCTAAAAGCAGCTGAAATTCCTCTGCGCAGTCCCTGCAGAGCCTTAAATGAGCCTCAATCATAAGAATTATTTTAGTTTTTTCCCCTGGATTCAGAGCAAACTCAGCATAATCATCAAGTTTTTCAAAAACCTCTTTACAGTCAAGCTCTTCATCACAGGTTAAATTTACCATATTTACCAGTGCTTCGGCCTGTTTTATTCCCAGAGGCATTTTTTTTCCCGGCTTCAATTTCATTTATCTACCTCAATACCCAGACGTTCTCATCCGGTGATATCTTACAAAACATCACGGAACATCCTGCTCCAGCTCAGCTATATCCCTTTGGTCGATTCCCAGCTTCTCCATTTCCTGTTTCAATTTCTTCCGGGCATCATGGAGTAACTTGTACACATTGTTTCGTGTTGTACCTGTTCTGCCGGCAACTTCGCTCAGGGGCATCATGTACTTCATGGAATATACTAACGCCGTTCTCTGTTTGTCTGTTAATGATTTTTCAATCAGCCTGTTGCAGATTTCCGCCATATCTTTACGTAAAATCTTTTGCTCTGTTGTTGAAAAGAACCCACTGCCCCGATTGAGATCTAAAAACGGCTCCGAGCTGTCAAGGGCATCCAGTGAGACATCTTCCCAGGTTTTCTTCCGAATTTCCGAGAGAACCAGATTAACGGCAACCTTCATGGCCCAGGTTGTAAAACGGGATTTACCGGAATAACTGCCACGCTTCGCCAGGATTTTCATCAGGGCCTCCTGACAGAAATCTTCCAGATTCTCATAGGACAGCCTGCGATGATTAGCGAATGACCGGTTAAGCCCCCTCATCAAATATATTCTCAAATCAGAAATGGCGGAATTAAAACCCGGATGGGCGGAATCAAGGCAATCAAGCCATTCCTGATTGCCGCGGACTTTGCCGCGAACCATAATTGTCTGCTGCTGATGCCGCCTGGACTTCACTGACATATAAGGAATTATATAAAATCATCTGCCCCATTTCCTGATTTAATACAAAATTTATAATCTTTTTTGTAAGATCTGCCTCCACGATGACGTCTGGTGATTGAAAGGCAGCAAACTGCCTGCAATCTGATATCAAGGAGATACACAATGCGTAAGACGGGAATTATTATTTTATCATTAGTACTGCTATCGGCAGGAACTATGCTGTTCGCATCCGGCGCACAGGATGAGCCGGCACATGAAGACAATGCAATGACAGAGCCGGTTATGGCGGAACCCAACTATATGACTTATGAGGGAACTCATGGGGATAGGTGGAAACTGAAGGCAACCGACGCCCTGCTGATCGGCGGATACGGAGACAATTTTGTATATGACGGACAGGCTGTTGTCCCTGTTGACGGCAAAGCTTCCGTTGATGTTAATGTCAGTACGAACAAGGGCAGCATGGTTGCCGAATTCAACGGAACAATCACTCCGGAGGCGGGAAAGTCCTACACCGGTGACATCCGCCTTGAATATACAATGTTCATGGAAGGATCGGAGTTCTGGGAAGGCGGAATTGCCGATTATGTATATCTCCATGGAGACACCGGACAGGAAGCTCCTGTAATGCCCAAAGTTCGTACCGATCTTGGATCATGGGGGCCGGTGAATGTCTTTGTGAATGATGAGCTGATTTATGAAAATCTGGACGGACATATGATGTACACT
>JAUUYD010000358.1 GCA_030590585.1 Spirochaeta sp. | reverse complement strand
TTTATCGGCTGAGTTTTCTCACGGATCTCGGCGGTCATTTTCCTAGCTATCTGCTCAAAGTGAGCAATAGGATCTTGGTACTCTTTTTCCAGAACATCAAGATACCCCACCTACATGACGGTTTTGTGTCGGTTTTTAACTTCCGCATCACGATAGCCCTGCACGATGGAGAGAAATGTGCGGCCGGTTTTTGAGCTACGATTTTTCCTTAGAAACATGGCAAGCCTCCCAGCATGCCTGAAATAATACAACATTTACTAATACACGTCTATACACGATGTATTTATGTTGTTAAATTTAATGAAATGTATCCCTTATTAGTTGCTGAGACAATATTTAAGCCGTCATAGGTGTTTAAGTGGCTGCAATATTAGGGAGTCGATGTGTTCAATGAAAACCCGTTTGCCACATGATGATTTTGATTGTATATATGTAGTATGGATCAGGATATCCGCTGGCGGCAGCGGTTTAATAACTTCCGGAAGTCACTGGCTTTGTTGGAAACGGCTATCAAAGTAGACAGACCGGATCAATTGCAGAGAGCTGGAATCGTCAAGTATTTTGAAATGACTTTTGAACTCTCCTGGAAATTAATGAAGGACTATCTGGAAGACCCGGGATTTCTTAACATCCGTTCTCCCCGGGAAGCCGTAAAGAAAACCTTTGAGATAGGCCTCATTTCTGATGGTTCCCAATGGCTCCAAGGTCTTGAAGACCGGAATCTGACCGCGCATACCTATAACGAAGCTACGGCACTCCAGGTAGATACCATGATTCGTGAAACCTATCATATCCTTTTTCAAAAACTCCAAGCGGAATTCTCTGAATTATGAAAAACCTGCTGGAAACCGGCCTGACAGAAAATGACTTCCTTGTCATACGGAATGAGATAGACAAAATTGCAGATATTGAGACGGTTGTTCTTTTCGGAAGCAGGGCAAAGGGGATACAAAAAAGAGACAGCGATGTTGATTTGGCCTTGAGTGGATCGAATCTCAGCCGTGAAGATCTCGCGCATCTGTCTTACAATCTGAATCAGGAAACGTATTTACCCTATCACTTCGACATCATGTCTTTATCCGACGTGGATAAAGCTGTACGCAGCCATATTGCCCGGGTGGGAATCCCTATCTATCCCTGATAGATGATTACTCCACATCGTAACTCAATGTCATTTTCAGTTGATGAATTCTACCGGCACACCAATTCCCCAAATGAAGAGTGCTTTACAAAACCTGGATTCCCGGAATGATACTGAAGTGCCGTTTGTTTGCAGTCAGAACCGGGAGATTCAGGAAAAGAGCAGTTGCCGCAACAATCAGATCTTCATTATCGATGGTTTTGCCTTTTGAACGCATCGCCGTGAATAATTCCGCTGCCGTTTCGGCAATCTTACGATCCATCGGGATGATTTCAGTCAGGCTCAGTAATCGTTGACGCTGGTGCAGATGCACTGGAGATTTAACTCCTGCAAGTAGTTCAAAAACACAGATTGCCGGTATAACAGCTTGATGGAATTGCAGAAGATCCGCAACCTGGCTTCCAGGCTCTTCTTTCCGAAGAAAAGATATTAATGCCGATGTATCGATGGCCGTTTTCATCAGCGGCCGGTTCGCCAGTTCTTCCTGGTTTCAGTCTCTTTCATCTTCGAGTCATTTTTTTCAGATCCGTAGAGTTCCTTGATGATGCCTGCCCGGCCGTCGTTATCAGAAAATCTGGAAAAGTAAAGACGTAAAGCCTCTTCTACTATCTCTGAATAACCTCGGCGCCCGGACCTGTGGGCCTCAATCAGCAAGCGTTCTCTCAAGTCGTCTGCAATATCAATTGTTGTTCTCATCTTTATTAGTATATGCATGCATGCATGTACATGCAAGAGAATGTGGTTGATAGACATCTTGACGTTAGATTATAAAGGCATCATGATGTTATATATGAGAACCACCCTGACTCTTGATGCAGATATTGCGCGACAGCTCAAAGAGAAGTCGCATAAAGACCACAAGTCGTTCAAAGAAACGGTTAATCAGATTCTAAAACTGGGTTTGTACAGCGCCAATAAAGCTGCTGCCGAGAGTAGGGCCTTTGAAGTTCATTCATCCCCCGGCGGATTTCAACCTGGGATAGACCCGGTAAAACTCAGTCGCCTTATGGCTGAAATGGATGAAGAAGGATATCTCGATAAAACATGATTATTCCCGATATCAACCTGCTGATTTACGCTTATATGGAAGGAACACCCTTTCATGAATCATCAAAGAAGTGGTTGGAAGAGGTACTCTCAAGTCGGGAAACTGTCGGAATCCCGTGGATTGTGAGTCACGGTTTTATCAGGATAATCACAAACCCTCGAATCTCAGCACAGGCACTCCACCCTGAAAGGGCCGTTGCCCATGTCAGATCCTGGCAGGCTCTACACACCGTCATGATTCCTTCTCCAGGCCCGCGGCATTTGGATATTCTCGGAGAACTGCTTGAGGGTATCGGCGCTGCCGGAAGAATTACATCGGATGCTGTACTGGCGGCCATCGCTATTGAACATCAGGGAGAACTGTTCTCCAATGATTCCGATTTCTCAAGGTTCAGCGGATTGATGTGGCGAAATCCCCTGGACAGGGAGTAATTTCCCCGGGATTTTGTTTATACTGACCTCTATGAAATCAGAATCAATTATTACCGTTGCCGTCACTGGCGCTTCGGGGCTCTTAGGGCGCCCTCTTATGTCCCTTTTAGAATCAGATTCCCGCTATCGGGTGAGGGGTGCTGCCTGGAGCCGGGCCGGAGGCAGTCTCGACCGTGTTGATATTACCACCCCGGCCGCCGTGGATGCCTGGCTGGATGAGGTAAAACCGGATGTCCTGGTGCATCTTGCCGCTGAGCGGCGGCCGGACGTTTACGCGAAAGATCCGGCCTCTGCCGACCGGCTGAACATCGATGCGACAAAGCAGCTGGCAATAAGCTGCGCGGCGCGAGAGGTCAATATGCTTTTTCTTTCTACAAATTACCTCTTCGACGGAACCTCACCGCCCTATTTTCCCGATGATGAGCCGAACCCGATAAACGATTACGGCCGGGGAAAGCTGGCTGCTGAGCAGGCCGTTTCAACCGCTTCGCCCAGGCATCGATCCCTGCGGGTGCCGATGTTTCACGGACCTTCCGAGAATCTGGACGAATCCTCGGTAACGGTGCTGGCAAAAGCCTTTCTCGAAGGAGATGGTCCGATAATGATGGATGTTTTTCAAACCCGTTATCCCGCCTACGCGCCGGATTTGGCTGTTGCAATTCTTGGGCTGCTGCCGGGTCTGGCTGAAGGTTCCCTTCCCGGTCCGGCCCTTCACTTCAGTCCTGATGAAGCTTTTACAAAAAGAGATATGGGTGAAATCATAGCGCCTCTGGTAGGGGGAGATCCGGAGAGGGCTGCGGCTGATGAGAGGCCTCCTACCGGGGCATTGAGGCCGAAGGAAACCAAATTGGCCTGCCCGAATATGGAGGCGATGGGCCTGCTGAAGGTTACACCGTTTCGGGAGGCTATCCGGATGACCTTGGATTCGATACGAAAGGCCGGGGGGCTTCCCTCTTGAAGGCTTGCTTTTTTCTTACCTGGATTATCTGAACTCTAAATCATTCCACGAGAAGAACTCACTTGCAAATTGGCTGGCTGAGCTGAAAACGATCAATGAAGCCGAAGATGAGATGGCCGAAATTGAGCGTTATGACAGGGCTCAGCCAGGATGGGAAATCATAAAAACCGCGGGTTGGCTTGGGGAGCCGAAGAGTGTGTACTCCCTGCCCCGGGAA
>JAUUYD010000079.1 GCA_030590585.1 Spirochaeta sp. | reverse complement strand
GGGGTTGCGCCCCCAAAGGGGGCTTACGGTGTTGCAAAAGCCGCCGAACTTCGGAACCAGGAATAAAGACAAAGCTTTATCCTTTACCGCCACCAGTGGAGGCGGATTTCGCTCTAGTAAAAACATGGATTTCTCTTACCCCGTTTCGGAACGGGCCTTAAAAAAATGGAATAAAAATCAGCTGAAACGCTGTCCGGATACTGAGGGTGGTGAGCATTTCAGCTACAGCTATCACGGTTCCACATGTAATAACGGCGGAACGCCGTTTACGGCGATACTCCATGCAGTTATTCGCGGAGATGCTTCTTCGGGGGTAATTGAACAGGCCTGGATTGAGATTCCTGAAGCGGAACAGAACGCAGCTTCCAAAATGTGTGCGGTTCCGGGGTCTACCCCGGATGATGCTCTGCCGTTTTTCATGAAACTTTCGGAACCGGCTGATTTTGTGGGCAGGGATCTGGAGTCGGTGATTATGGAAGAGGTCCCCCAGAATTTTGCCGGCTGTTTCTGCGGAAAACCTCACATCAATCAGAAATGGAAGATTGCCCTCTCGACGATGCACTATGCCTTGAACTCAGGCCTGGAATGAATGGGGGCGGCTTTTGAAGTATTTCGCTGCGTTCATGATAATCTGGCTTCTCCCGATTTTAAACCTCTGTGCCGATCCGATTCGGGGGGAGTTCTGGGTAAGAAACGATCTTATGGAGATTGTTTCTCCCGGCGAGAATTTTCGAGAGACAGGAGATCTGTCGGAGCGTGAAGAGAATGCTCTCAATGTGCTGCTGGAGGATGTCCGCTGGGCCTTTTCCGGGATGATTTACGGATATTCTGTCAGTTGGACACCGTCCTCCGCGGCAAGAGCTGTTGAAGAGGCCTTTCTCATCGAGCCGTTGGCTTTAATTCCCCGGGGAGATCCCCGAATGAGAACTGTTTCTCTTACAAAAGAAAATGGTTTTATCTATGTACTGATGGAGTATTCCCCTGATACCAGTCAGGAAAGACGGTTGGAGGGTTGGACCAGCGGAGCTTTTCCCGCGGCAACCGGATCCGGGTTGGCCGCTGTAAATTACGGCTCCCGGAGGGCTGCGATTGAAGAAGCCGTAAAGGAAACTCTCAGGGCATGGCTCAGAGTCCAGGATTACAACAGACCGAGAGAAATTACAGGGAGGGTGGCTTTTCTTGAGTTTCCATTAACCAGTTTGAGAAACGGCTCTATCAGAGCTGTAGTAACCCTTGGCATGGATCTTGAGCCCCTCAGACACTACGCAGCTGATTAATCCAACAAACTCTTAATAGTATCTCCCGAAGCATACATATGAATTGTAGAATCAAGCGACGGGGAAGTATATCTCACAGCTATCAACCATAATTCTTATAAAACAGACTTTTATGGGAAATAAATGCTACAAATCAACCACAAACACATGGTATTTAGATACTAGTGCGGATGCACTATATTGAGACATATAGGAAAAACTTTAGATATCTCCATGTTTTTTTGATCTTTATACGAAAATAAACCTTGCGTTTTCCTGACACAAGCCTTAATTTGTCAAAAACAGGTTCGAAAAAGGAGGCCTCGATGAAACGGGGCATACCAATTATAGATAAAGAAAGATGCAAAGGCTGTGGTCTTTGTATTGCCAACTGTCCAAAAGATATCCTGGTAAAGACAACAGATCTGAACGACCAGGGTGCTTACTATACCGTCTGTACCGATGAATCCCTGTGTATCGCCTGCGGCGCCTGTGCACTAATGTGCCCTGATGCCGCAATAGAGATTAACCAGCTTGTGGAGGCTGTCTGATGTCAAAAACAGTATTAATGAAAGGTAATGAAGCTCTGGCTGAGGCCGCGGTAATTGCCGGGTGCCGGCATTATTTTGCTTATCCCATCACACCGCAAAACGAGATTCCTTCATATTTATCCCGGAGAATGCCGGAGGTAGGTGGAACTTTTTTACAGGCCGAAAGTGAACTTGCAGCTATCAGTATGGTTCTGGGAGCTTCCGCCGCCGGTGTCAGAGTTATGACGAGTTCCTCTTCACCGGGAATGGCTCTTAAACAGGAAGGCATTTCATATATTGCCGGGTCCGAGCTGCCCTGTGTTCTTGTCAATGTCATGCGGGGAGGCCCCGGGCTGGGCGCAATCGCCGGTGCTCAGGGAGATTACTTTCAGGCAACCCGGGGGGGCGGTAATGGTGACTACCGGACCATAGTTCTGGCTCCGGGCAGCGTTCAGGAACTGGCCGATTTCACCGTTGATGCTTTTGATCTGGCTGATGAGTACCGGATGCCTGTATTGATACTGGCTGACGGCTATCTGGGGCAGATGTCCGAGGCCCTGGTTCTGCCTGAACCTACGGGAAAAACTTTTGAGAAGCCCTGGGCGCTTACAGGTGCCAAAGGCAGGAAGAAGAACATTGTCTGCTCCCTCAAGCTTATACCCGATACGGCCCTGGAGGATCACAACCTGCACCTTCAGGAGAAATACGACCTGATCAGTGAAAATGTAAGGCGTGTGGATTACTATCATACCGATGATGCCGAATGGCTCATCGTTGCTTACGGCACCGCGGCCCGAATTGCCAGGAAGGCAGTGGACAGACTGCGGGCCGAAGGAATTAAAGCAGGCTTGTTCCGTCCCCTTTCACTTTGGCCCTTCCCGGATCGGGAGCTTCATGAACTTGCAGAAAAAGCCGGAAAGGTTCTGACTGTTGAGATGAGCCTGGGTCAGCTGGTTGAAGATGTGAAGCTGTCGGTAAACGGCGTGACGGATGTAGATTTTTACGGCCGGGCCGGTGGAGCCGTACCCGCACTGGATGATATTATTGAGAGGATAAACGGATATGAGCGTGAAAACCATACCCATGTACAAGCGTCCTGAGACGCTCAGCAATGTACGCACACACTATTGTGCAGGCTGTGGACATGGAATTATACATAAATTAATTGCCGAAGTACTGGATGAACTGGAGCTTCGGGAAAAGACCATTGTAATTGCTCCGGTAGGCTGTTCTGTTCTGATGTACAACTACCTTGAAGTTGACGGTATTGAAGCCGCCCACGGGAGGGCCCCCGCGGTGGCCACCGGGCTGAAAAGAGCCCTTCCCGACAAGATTGTGATTTCCTATCAGGGGGATGGTGATCTTCTGGCCATCGGTACGGGAGAAACCCTTCATACCGCCAACCGGGGAGAGGATGTCACCGTTATATTCGTAAATAATGCTGTTTATGGAATGACAGGGGGTCAGATGGCACCCACAACACTGGAAGGCCAGAAAACCATTACCAGTCCTTACGGCCGAAACCCGGCTGATGTCGGCTTTCCCATGCGTGCCTGTGAAATCCTGGATACCCTCGAGTCTCCGGTCTACATTGAACGTACCTCGGTTCATAACCCGGGGGCGGTGAGAAAGACCAGGAAAGCCATACTCAAGGCCTTAAAGTATCAGAAGGAAGGAAGAGGCTATTCTTTCGTGGAAATTCTTTCCATGTGCCCGACAAACTGGGGCGTGGATCCGGTTGCAGGGGCTGACTGGGTGAAAGAAGCCATGATTCCCTGGTATCCACTGAAAAAGTTCCGGGATAAACCTGCCGACGAGGAGACTGAGGAGAAAGCCTCATGACTGAAGAAATCATCATTACCGGATTCGGCGGTCAGGGTGTTCTTCTGGCAGGAAAACTGCTTTGTGTTGCCGCAATGCGCCAAAACCGGCAGGTGTCCCACATACCCTCATACGGTGCGGAAATGCGGGGCGGTACTGCCAACTGTTCGGTGGTGATCAGTGATGAGGATATCGCATCACCAGTGATTGAACGGCCTAGCATTGTTATCGCGTTAAACGGCCCTTCCCTTGCAAAATTCGAACCCCGTATCCGTCCCGGGGGGTTGTTGATCTGGAATTCTTCCCTGGTGAAAAATCCGCCTACCCGAAAAGATCTTGTCCTGGTATCCCTGGATGCCACCAATATTTCTCTGGCTGAGGGAACTGAGCGGGCGGCAAACATGGCGGCTCTCGGAGCCCTCTTGAAGCTCAAGACCGATATTGTCTCCATGGAAGCCGTGGAAGCGGCTCTGGACGAGGTGATTTCCGCAAGAAACAGGAAGCATAATCCTTTAAATCGCCGAATTCTTCATGCCGGGTATGAAGCGATAGAAGCGAGTAATGCCGCCTAAAGTGCTCCGGCTTTCTTCAGCATTCTGAACATGGACTCTTCCCGGGTGAATTCCCTTAAGCTCCTGATAGATATCCATTTGAGATCCGTTGATTCGTGGCTGATCTTCAACGGCAGCCCGGGATCTGCAGTAAACATATAACGGATATCGTAGTGATCATGCCTGGTTTCATCCTTGCGGGCCGGGATGGGGTGAATGTCCAGATCGAGAATCTCCTTTCTGCTTACAAGTTCCGAAATGCCTGTTTCTTCTTCAACTTCCTTTCTTGCGACAACTTCGAGAACCTCATCCCCATCTGCATGACCCCCGGGCTGTACCCAGATGCCCAGCTTCCGGTGTTTTACCAACAGAACCTGTGATTTATCAGAACTCAGAATCAAGGCGGAGGCAGTGAAATGACCCGGGCGACAGGTTCTGTAGAAGGCATCGGGAAGGGTTAATAGTGAATTAAACAGTGTGATTAACTCAGATTCTTCAGGGTAGTTCTTCCGGTAATCACTCAGATTTTGTTGAAAAGAAGCTGACATATACGGAATTGTAGATGAAAATGGAAGAAATGAAACAAAAAAGCGGTAATTCATCTTGAGATTTAATTATTAGAGCATGACTATTATATAAACTGTTTTGTGAAAACGGAAAAATATTACGGAGGCTTTTTATGAAACTGACAATTAATCGTCAGGAAAGTAATGTCCGGGGTTAATTATTGCTGCGGTCCTTTTTCGGGTGGATTTATATCCTTATTCCTCACATCTTTGTGATGCTGTTTGTTTCCATCTGGTACGGTATTCTGGATTTTGTAAAATTCTGGGTGGTTCTTTTTACCGGCAGGATACCTGAAAGTATTTATGAATTTCAGAAAAAATTCCTTCAGTGGGACGTCCGCCTGACTGCCACCATTCTAAATATGCGGGATGGTTATCCGGCTATCGGAACCGGCGGAAGCAGCGATGATGCTACCATTGAGTTTGAAAACCCCGAGAGTGTCAGCCGGGGGCTGGTTCTGGTAAGGGCACTGTTCGGCGGAATATATGTTGGTATAGCAGCTGGTTTTGTGCAGTTCCTGGCCTGGTGGGCCATTCTTTTTACCGGTAAATATCCGTAAAGCATGTTTGATTTCTTAATGAGTTATCTCAGATGGAACTTCAGGGTTTCTCTTTATCTTTCTTACTACAGTGATGAGTACCCGCCATTTAACGGACAGGAGTAGTTTTGTTGACCTCCGGAGTAATTAAATTGCCCCAGCCGGATGAGATTACCAGACGTGAGAAGGAAGACGCCATGGGGGCGTACTTTATGATGTTTGCCGCCTGGGGGATTGGTTTGCCCCTTCCTTTTCTGAACCTTGTGGCAGCCGGTATTTATTACGGCATCAACAGGAAGAAATCGAAGTTCGTGGCTTTTCACGCACTTCAGTCGTTAAGCTCACAGATACCGGTAACCATTGTTAATGCCGGACTGCTGTTCTGGATAATACGGAACATGGTTGGAAAGGCGGGGTTTTACAGTGCTTTCTGGATATATTTATCCCTTACAGTTCTCTTGAATATTGCCTACCTTGTAACATCTCTTGTGGCGTTGAGCCGTGCGTACAGGGTGATTTTTTCTATTTTCCAATTTTCGGACGCATGGCTTTTCATTCATGGTACGGACCCGGTGCTCCGGATGACGACGCCGAGGTTCGGCCCAATCAGCCGCCGGATGGGTATTAATCGAATAATCTTACCCTGAACGCGGCGGTCGGGTAGGTGTCGGAGTAAAGAAAGAGGTCATCCCCAACCTGAACAAAGCGGTTTGTCTCTGATAGCCGCAGGGTATACAGGTTTTCGAACTCTGAGGCCGGTCCGATCCGGCGGGTCATCGCCAGGGGCTGGAGGATAAAAGACTCCTCTCCAAGATGAATACCGCCGTGAAAGCGATTTTCTCCACCGTAACCCAGAACACCCATTCCCGAGACATCCGGAAGCAGCATCAGATGAATCTCACGATTCATGGGCCACATAACCTTCTTATCCCCTGTGAGACGTTTTGGAATCCAGTGATTTTCAACGATATCAATGTTTACCTTTACCCGGTTCAGGGTGATTCCATCGGCTGAAGGTGCTGTTTCCGGGACCAGCCTGATGCTCTGAAGATTTTTTTCTCCTGGATCTACGGGATCTACGGAAAAAACAAGAAAGGTTCCTTCAAAATTCAGTTGGGGGGCTCCATTTAACAGAGAAAGGCTGATGCGGTTTCCATCAACATTCCAGAGGTCACCTGCCGCATTATCCTGGTTGATGAGTAAGAGCCGGCCGTCTCTCCCCAGGAAAAATCCCCGGTAGCCGGGAAATTCTTTTGCTGTCTGTTCCGGGGGGTCTGGGAGTATCCAGGCCGTTCCGGCCCAATCAATATTCAGAGGATCCGGTTCGCTTACAGCTTCCGGTTCAGGAATCGGGGTCGGCTCAACAACGGCCTGGGTGACGTGCTCTTCTGTGGTTTTACAGCCAGGCAGGGATATAAAAAACAAGGAAAACAGTATCATCGTTACAGCAGCGGCGAAGGGGACTCTGGAGTAATGCATACCCTTAGTATCGTTAAGGAATCGATATCATTGTAGTTTCCATGAGAAGTTTTCTACAAACCAGCTGTTTTATATCTGGTTGGCTATGAGCGAGGCGAGGGTTCTGATGGCTTTTTGAAGCATGTCAGGGTTTGCATTGGTGAAATTCAGACGCATTGTCCGGCTGCCGCTATCAGGATGAGCGAAAAAATACCGTCCCGGTACGAAGGCGACATTCCGGCTCAGGGCCTTCTCATACAATTTCAGGATGTCTGTTCCGACAGGGCCCTCAGCCCAGAGAAACATGCCTCCTTCGGGACGGCTCCAGTTCCACTCTGAGGGGAAGGATTCGTCCATTGCATCAAGCATGGCGTCCAGCCGGGGGGCGTAAAAATCACAGATGAGAGGAAGGCGTTCTTCGAGATATCCTTCTTCCAGATAAACCGCGGCCATGGCCTGACTGAGGGTGGATGTATGGAGATCGGTTCCCTGTTTGGCCTTAACCAGCCATGAACCCAGTTCTCCTGTGGGTGGTACGGCGAGTCCCACACGGAGACCGGGGGCAAACACCTTGGAGAAAGTGGTTGCATAAAGAACATGAGAGGGAGCCATGCTTTTGATTGAGGGAACAACATCACCACGGTAACGTAAAGCGGCGTAGGGATCGTCTTCAATCAGAAGTGCATTATGACGGATGATTATTTCCGCTATGGTCTTTCGTCGTTGGAGGGGGATGGTTCGGCCGCTTGGATTCTGGAAGGTGGGAACCAGATAGACAAACTTCGGGCGGTCTTTAACCAGGACTTCTTCCAGGGATTCTGGAACGGCACCATTTTCATCGGATTTTATTTCAACATACCGGGGGCCGTAGGGGTTGAAGGCCTGAAGGGCCCCAAGGTAGGTGGGTGATTCAACTGCAACAGTATTCCCGGGACTGATTAGAATTTTTCCTATGGAATCGAGTAAGCCTTGAGAGCCTGAGCTGACCAGAATCTCCTCAGATGAAGCTTCAACCGAATACCGCTGCAGGTAGGATACCGCAGCCTCTCTGAGGGGAATAAAGCCTTCGGTGAGATCGTACTGAAAGGCTGAGGCTCCCCATTTGCTGATTACTCTGGAAAAGACCTGTTCCAGAATATCCATGGGGAATGTCTCGGGAGCGGGTATGCCCCCGGCCAGGGTTATCATTCCGGGTCGATTTGCAACTTTAAGAATTTCACGGATGGCACTTGAGGCCATGGATTCAGTGCGTGATGCGAGAACTTGTTTAAAATCCGGTTTCATGGCTCAAGATATATGCCGATTAAACTTCAGGCAAGAGCTCATTATCTTTCGGCGCCAGAGGTCAATTGGGTTCTCCGAGAAAATCCCTGAGAAAAGCTGTTTTATCCGGGGGTATTTTCCAGGGAATGCCGACGACATGGTTCTTCAGTATGGCGGTGAGCCAGGGCCTGCTGGATGCGGCAGTCTTTATGAGAAGATTTGTTGACCCTTTATCATTCAGTATTTTGTATTCGTCTATGTTCAAGTCAATTGGACAGGTTTCTCCGTTCAGCAGAATTGACGCGGAGATGGTTTTCTTTCCTTTATCAATTCGAAGCTCTGTCAGTTGTCCATAATCTTTGATGTATCTGTTGATGATGTACCTTGTACTGGCCGAGC
>JAUUYD010000245.1 GCA_030590585.1 Spirochaeta sp. | reverse complement strand
GCTTCCAGTATGATAGCTGTGTAGAATTGAGCATTGGAGACGATACCGGTAATAAATCCCGCCGCAGCGAGACCTGCAATAATTTTCGGGAAACCGGGCATGGGCCATACGGGATTGACAGAAAGTTCATGTTTTATCGCCAGGAGGTCAACAGGCTTTTCAGAAGGATCTTTTTCCAGTAAGCCCTCTTTCCAGAGTACCTCAAGGGTTTTTCTCCAGATATCCCTGATTTCGACTTCGGGGTAGTCCACACCCAGTAAATGCAGCTCCTTATGGCGTTCCTTTATCTTCTGTTCAAGTATTTCCGGAATCCTCTCTCCGACACTTTCACCGGGGTTTGTAAAACCGGTTTCATTGAAGATTTTATCCATATCCAGGGTATCCCGCTGCATGGATGCCAGACTGATATCTCCGGTTCCTGAAATGAGAAGGGTGCCGTAGATGTCAAAAAGAACAGCCCGGATATCCCCGGGAAACTCAGTTTCAGAGATTATCTCTGTGGGAATGGGTTTCAAGGGGGGCAGCATATTTTTAATAACGGAAGCAGGATTTTCGTTCATTGCCTTAATAATAGTCCTGTAATTCAACTCAGAGCAACCGGCATGATCGACCCGGATGAATAATACCGCTATATTGGATATATGGCTACGAGAACAGTCCGTTTGCGGCGCATATGGCTGCCGAGTTTTTTCGGACGGCTCACTTTTCTTTCCTTCTCACTATCGCTTTTAACACTGTATTTTTACATTGTTGGCAACAGCCAGGGATTTACCGATGATACATTGCTCTTTATTTTTGCGGTTGAATCATGGACTCTGGCCCTTTGCGCGTTATCAGGAGTATTTTCAACAATCAGTTATGCGGTGACACTGCCGATGCGTAAACGTCTTCAATTGGACAGGTTATTCTTTTCCGCGGCGGCATCAATTTTCAGTGTTCTTTTATATCTGATATTTGCGATTCTTCAGGCGTTCATGGATTCCTACGGTTGAAGAACCCCGAGGTAGCTGCCCGCGGCCCAAACAATCCAGAACAGTACAAAGCTTACAGGGATACCGACATTCAGTATGGCAGCGGCACGGTTCCTGTCGTATCCCCATCTCACCGAGAAGGGAATAACGGCCAACCCCACCGGCATAATCAGAGCTCCGGCTAATGTAATCCTGTTTTCAAGAGATATTGGGAGAAGAAATAAAATCAGACTGCCGGCGAGGATACCGAATGTGTATCTGAGTATCAGAGGGGGCAGAATGGCTTTCCATGTACCGGATGAAAATTTAAACTTCAGCAGTACGCCTAAAGCCAGCAGGGATACTCCACGGTTCATTGACGCCGGGATTTCAAGAAATTTCTCCAGAGTACCTCCAGCATGGATTCCTGTAAGATTCATCAGGATGGCTAGCATATACGCTGTAAAGGGAATTGAACCGAAGAACATTCTGATTATCCCCTTCAAACCGAGATGGCTTTCTTTCCGGAAAGGAGAATAACGCCAGCCTAAATACCAGGAGAGTCCGAATATTGCAACGGCATTGCCGATATCAAACAAGGCAAAGCGGGTCATTCCTGATGAGCCGTAAATGCCCATTACCATAGGAATTGCAAAAAGGCCGATGTTGTATCCTGAGGAAGACATCAGAGCCAGTCCCTTATCTGTACGGGAGAAGCCGCGAAAAAGAAACAATCCCAGAGCAACCATAATCCCCGGTATTATAATTCCGAAAAAAGGAAGCAGAATGTTGGAGCCTGTGATGGGTACCCGGGGGAGGTTCAACAGTACAATGGCGGGAAGTGTGATATTCAGAGCCACCTTTGCCAGTACTTCACCGTCGTTTTCATTAAGTACTGCCAGACGCTTGAGCAGGTAACCGAGAATGATGATAAATGCCGATAAGGCGAAGGGCTCGTTGGCTGTCCAGAAATTCATGAGAAAAATTTATGATGGAGATTCTTCAGGGCCGCATCGGATTTTATTGCCGGAACTACAAGGGACAGATTCACTTCAGATGCTCCCAGGGAAATCATGCGGACGGGGATATCTTTCAGGGCTCCAAAAGCTTTTGCGGGAAAAGACGGATCTTTCCATAGATCACGGCCCACCATGCAGATGATGGATAAATCGGTTTCAACACTAACCTGCCCGAGATCTTCCAGTTTTTCCAGGATTCCCGGGAGAGCCGCGGTTTTTTCAATTGTGACGGATACGGATACTTCGCTGGTGGTTACAAGGTCAACAGGGGTTTCTGCCGCATCAAATATTGCAAAGATACGCCTGAGAAATCCATGGGCCTCCAGCATCCGTGATGAGGCAATACTCACAACAGTAATGCCTTTTTTAACCGATATGGCTTTCAGCCCGGGAGATCCGGCCCCTTTGGCTATCTTGGTACCGGCGTTTTCAGGATATCCGGTATCCTTTACAAGCACCGGAATCCCCTTGGACACCGCCGGTTGAATCGTCGCCGGATGGACGACTTTCGCACCGAAAAAAGCCAGCTCCCCGGCCTCTTCGTAGGTAATCTCCGGGATAGTGAGCGCTTCAGGTATCAGCCTTGGATCGCTGGACATGATGCCGTTCACATCGGTCCATATCTGGATTTCTTCAGCGTCCAGAGCCGCTCCCAATATGCTTGCCGAGTAGTCGCTTTCCCCCCTGCCCAGGGTTGTGGTAACGCCCCCTTGTGTAGATGCTATAAATCCCTGGGTTATCAGCAGTCGTCCCGATTCAGGCCTGATTTTTTCAGAACAGAGCCGAAATGTTTCTACCATATCCGGACGGGCTGAGGTGAAATTATCATCGCTGCGAATAAGCTCTCTGGCATCGAGTAATTCGGTATCCATACCCCGCTGACGGGCTCTGGCATGTACCAACCGGGTGGACAGGCGCTCACCGAATGATAACAGGGCGTCCCGGCTCCTTGGGCTGCAGTCACGAAGCAGGCCCACCCCTTTGAGCAGGGAGGCGAACTGGGCGAAAGTTCCATCGAGGTCTATCACCACAGCTTTAAGCAGATCTCCCTCAAGAAAATTCCGGGCACAGGCGTAGTGCCGGTCCTTTATCTGCTCGAAAACAGCCGTGGATTCGCTGATTTTTCCTTCTTCTGCAGATTCGTATGCCTGAATAATCTGATCTGTGATGCCCCCCATGGCGGAGCACACCATGACAGGCGCCCTCATCAATTGCCCTTCGGCAATATCAAGAGCCTTATCCATTCTCGAAGCGTCCCCCATCGAGGTACCGCCGATTTTCATTACAATCATATTTCTTTACTTCAGATAACCGAGGCTGACATAGGCCTCGGCATTGAGGATCGCCGCACCGGCGGCGCCTCTGACAGTGTTATGACCCATAATTACCATTTTAATATCTCCGATCGGGCATTCCCTGATACGTCCCACACAGGTTGCCATGCCGCCTTCCAGCCAGATATCCCTGGCGGGCTGAGGGCGGTTCTCCTCTTCAAAAACGATAATCGGGCTTGAAGGAGCCGAAGGGAGATTTTTCTCCTGGGGCATGGCCCTCCAGTCTTTAAGCAACTTTTTTACTTCACCCACAGAGGGCTTCTTTTTGAACTTTATGCTGAGGTTTTCGGTATGTCCATCGATAACAGGGACCCTGTTGCATTGGGCGCTGACAATAAAATCAGCAGACCTGATGGTATTGCCTTCGATGCGTCCCAGAATCTTCTGTGCTTCAGTTTCCACCTTGGGCTCTTCACCGCCGATAAACGGAACCACATTGCCGATGATATCGTAAGAAGACACTCCGGGATAACCGGCTCCGCTGACAGCCTGCATGGAAGTGAGCTGAACCCATTCAATACCGAAAGCCTTATCAAGAGGCGAAAGAACCATGGCCAGGGGCATCACAACACAGTTTGAATTGGTTATGATGGCGCCCTTGTACTTTTGAAGTTTTGTGATTTCAAAATGTTCGGGATTTACCTCGGGAATGATTATGGGTACATCAGGGTCGGTCCGGTGATTCTTGGCGTTGGATATAACGGTGTGTCCCCTGGACGCATAATCATCTTCAATGTCTCCGGCTGCAGAGGCATCCATACCGGAAAAAAGAATTTTACTCTCCAGTTCGCTGCCGGCGGTTACGACAACTTTATCCTTAAGGTATTCGGGGATTGGAATATCCTGTTTCCATGCGCAGGCGTCTTTGTATGTTTTACCGGCAGAGCGGGGAGATGCCGCCAGTTCTGTAATCTCGAACCAGGGATGATTCTGCAGCAGTACGATAAATTTCTGTCCGACAGTACCGGTTGCTCCCAATAGGGCAACGGGAATTTTGCGATCCATACAAGAAACCTCACAATTGTTTTTCTGGCGAAAATTTAGCGTTAGATCCCCTTTAAGTCAAGGATGGCAAACTGCCCGTTGCCGCCCTGGGGTTCAGGCGGCTATTCTAAAAGCCTTGGTAAATCCAAAAATACCCGATTTTTGAAATTACCTCTGATAACTGCATATTATATCTGTAAATTCAAATACGGAGGAACCTGGATTGCGGGCTGAAGAGATATTTCATCAGGATGTTATCTTGAAGATGAGAGAAGACATTGCCGATGCTCTGGGGATGCTTAAAACCGGGGGGCGCCCGGCAGCCGCCGGTGAGGGTATAATCCGGGAAATTGAAATCCTGTGGGTCGGCCGAGTCGATAAGGATGCGCATATCATCGATATCTCCACCGCCGCCCGGGGCAATGCCGTCATGGTTCCCGCACTTTTTCCTCACATGTCCCGTAGTGACGTTGTTATTCACAATCATCCCGGCGGCGATCTTCGCCCAAGCGGCGCCGATCTGAATGTTGCCTCCGCTCTGGGGAATCAGGGCAT
>JAUUYD010000181.1 GCA_030590585.1 Spirochaeta sp. | reverse complement strand
GTTTCCGTGATCGCTCACCACCAGGATGGCCGTCTCTTCGGGGTCGGTCTTTTCCCTCAGTATTCTTAAAAAACTGTTAATCTCTCCCAGGGCCCTCGCCAGTTCAGCCCCGCGTTTTTTATGAGCATAGCTGTCTGTAGCGAAGTACTCATGAAAAACAAAATCCGCTTCATCCAGAATGTTAACCATATATCCCGCGGCTTCATCGGTTTCAATAAGAGGAATATCGAACCCCCTCTCACGGAGAAATCGATTGGTGAGGTCAGCAAACAGGGCCTTCCCGATTTCGTAATCCGCTTTGTACCGAAACTCCGCCCCGGAACTTTTGATGGACAGTGCCGAAACCGGAAAAGTATTCCGCCCTCTTTTCTCCTGAAGTGCCTCCCGTCGGGAAAAGAACTCCCGGGAGTACAGATTAGAGGCTGTTACTGAGATACCCTTATCACTCAGGATGCGCATGATATTACGTTCATTCACAAGATTGACAAGAGCTTCATTGGGCAAAGCCGTCTGATGATAACCCAGAAGGGCTGGAGCATTTACCCCTGTCATTAACATCGTCTGGCCTGTGGCAGATTGAGGCAGACCCGGAATACCCCCTGAAGCATCAGCAGCAAGGAGTATTCCATCGGAAAATTCAACCGGCGCGGAATTCAGAACAAAAGGAATATCGGCGATTCCGTTAAGCAGGGTCCGGGCGGGATTTGATTCATCATTATTACCCAAGCCTAAACCATCAACGAAGAATAACAGCAGCTTCATCGACACAATTTACACAATCAAGAGTGGATATACAAATCGGAAGCTTCGGAAATCGTAAAAAGTGCCTGTAGTCATCAACGGCAAGGACTTCCATACCGACAGCATCTCGACCCTGAGCCCAAGAGAGCGTATGATGTGCGCAATATGAATGCAAATACCATTTCAGTATGGATTGCCGAACTCGGCATCTGGCCCCTCGTCGTCGTTCTTGTACCCAATCTCATGTTCCGAAAATATGGTCAATCAGCAGGAAAAAAACGAATGTCCTCGCTTATGCAGGCGATTGCAGTTTTTTTGATTACTACAGCATCCGCATTTATTGTGGAAAAGGAACTCACCGACAAATATCTGTTCATAGCTATGGCAATAGTGGCTGTGCTGCTTTACATGTTTCGGGAAAGGGTTTTTCCATATAAGCTCAATTGTGTTGAATGTGATGCAAAACTTGATTTCAAAACCATCTACTTCATGGACGATAATCTCTGTACAGATTGCCATTCAAAAAAAGTTGCCGAAGACGAACCTGCCGAAACAGCTGCAGAAGAAAACGAATCTCCGGCCGAAGAAGAGACTGAAGAAATCGCTGAGGATTCAGCTGAGAAAGACCCGGAATAATCACGGAACGGCCCCGGACACCTGAAAAGTCAAGAAAAAAGCAGATTATCAGACTGACAGCTGCTCATTGATGGCTTTGGCAGCCCGGCGGCCTTCGCCCATTGCCAGGATAACAGTGGCTGCACCGAGAACGATATCCCCACCGGCGTAAACATTGTCCAGGGATGTTTTACCTGTGGCTTCCTCGACAATAATATTCCCCCATTTGTTCACATCCAATCCCGGTGTCGTTTGTTTAATCAATGGGTTGGAGGCATTTCCAATCGAGGTGATGCAGGCATCGCATTCGACAATGAATTCACTGCCTTCGATGGGGATCGGGCGGCGTCTGCCTGAATCATCGGGTTCTCCAAGTTCAAAGCGCAGACATTCGATTGAGGTGACCCGCCCCTCTTCATCACCGAAGATTTTTGTCGGACTGGTAAGAAGATCGAATATGACACCTTCTTCCATGGCGTGATGAACTTCCTCCACCCTGGCGGGAAGTTCCTTTTCGGTCCGCCGGTAGACGATGTGGACTTCCTCGGCACCGAGGCGGACGGCGGTACGGGCGGCATCCATGGCCACATTCCCCCCGCCGAAGACACATACCTTCTTTGCCGAGTACATCGGAGTTTCGGCCTGATCGGTTTCATAGGCTTTCATCGGATTGGACCGTGTCAGATATTCGTTGGCCGAGAAGACACCGACGAGATTTTCACCGGGAATGTTCATAAACTTCGGCAGCCCGGCACCAGTGGCGATGTACAGGGCATCGTATCCGTCTTCGGTGAGCATCGCATCGATTTTTCGTGTGCGGCCCACAAGAAAGTTGGTCTCAAAGTTGACCCCCATGGCAATGAGGTTCTCAACATCCCGCTCAACGATGGCCTTGGGAAGTCGGAATTCGGGGATACCGTAAACCGTCACACCGCCGGGTTTGTGGAAGGCCTCGAACACAGTTACGTCATGTCCCACCCGCCGGATATCGGCGGCGGCGGTGAGCCCGGAAGGTCCTGAGCCGATAACTGCCACTTTTTTACCGGTAGAGGCGGATACTGATATGGGAGCGACGGCATCATGATCCACTTCCCAATCGGAAACATAGCGCTCGATGCGGCCGATGGCCACGGCTTTTTCCGGGTCTTTGAGCATTTTCCCCACAGTACAGGGGAGCATGCACTGCTTTTCCTGAGGACAGACACGGCCGCAGATTGCCGGCAGAAGACTTGATTCCTTGATAACAGTAATGGATTCGGCAAACTCACCAACAGCCGCGTGAGCGATGAACTTTGGAATATCTATTGATACCGGACAACCGGCGATACAGGGGGCGTTCTTGCATTGCAGGCATCGAAGAGCTTCCACCTTAACCTGTTTTTCAGTGTAACCGACGGCCACCTCCGACATATTGGTCCGGCGATCGTTTGGATCCTGCGTCGGCATATCCTGCTGAGTAATAACCCGTCTTTCCTTAACCGAAAGTTCCCGGTTTCCGAATTCATTCCAGAGTTTTACTGCATCGAGTTCAAGTACTTCGGGTGAAATGTATTCACTCATTTCCCTGCTCCTGTATCAGTACCCGCAACGGCACGGCATTTATGCTCCTCTTCCTGAGGCTTGTAAGCTTTAAGACGAAGCATCATGTTGTCGAAATCCACCAGGTGACCATCGAATTCCGGTCCGTCAACGCAGACAAATTTTGTCTCATCACCGATGGTGACTCGGCATCCTCCGCACATTCCGGTTCCATCCACCATGATGGTGTTCAGGGAAACCATTGTAGGAACTTTGAAAGGCCGTGTTGTTTCAGCGCAGAACTTCATCATTATAGGTGGCCCTATGGCTACCACCAGTGCAGGCGGCCGGCCGGATTCACAGAGTTCCTTGAGGGGCTCGGTTACCAGGGCTTTTCGGCCATAGGAACCGTCATCGGTAACAACGATGAGTTCATCGGCCAGGGTTTTCATTTCATCTTCCATGATGAGAAGATCTTTATTCCGGGCTCCCATTATGACAATGATTTCATTTCCGGCATCTTTGTTTGCCTGAACGATAGGGTGCATTGGTGCCACACCGATTCCGCCGCCGACACAAACTACAGGTCCGTCCAGCTTCTCAATATGGGTAGGTGTTCCCAGGGGACCCAGGACATTGGCGATTGAATCCCCTTCTTCCAGTGCAGCCAGCTTCAGAGTTGACGCGCCTACAGCCTGGAAGATGATATCGATTGTGCCTTTTTCAAGGTCGGCATCGGCAATGGTAAGGGGAAAACGTTCCGCAAAATCATTATCCAGCTGGATGATGAGAAATTGGCCGGCTTTCCTTTCCCTGGCGATATTCGGAGCCTCAAATGTGAAACGGAAGACATCAGCCGACAGTTTTTGTTTGTTAACGATACGATTCATATTTAACAACCTTGTTGGAGTAGATTGACCCCTGCCGCGCTGAGGATTGTTCTAGTCCGTTTGATAAACGATTTCCAGGCGAATGCCGGGAGCTGGTCGCAAGCATAGCTTGCTGCTCGCTCATGCAGCCTTGCTCGTTCCTCGCTGCGCTGCGGTACGACCCTAAATATGAGAGCAGTGAACATGTTCATTCTGACGGGAGCTGCTCGCCCATGCAGCCTTGCCCGTTCCTCGGCTCTCGCCTCCGTGTACGGCCCTTGGACCCGAATGAGCGCTGGAAAAGCATGGTTTCATACCCTGCGTCTCTGGTCCGGGGCTCTGCCCTGAGGATTCCAAAAAGCAGGTATTTTCGGAATTGCCAAAACCTATCAAATGGCAATTTTAAAAGAACCCCGGCAATAAATAAAATTTAATTCATGCTAACGAAAAATTACTTTTAATGCAAGGATTTCGACTTGCCTCATAAGAAATCCAGTCCGAACGCAATCATGCCTCACATAAGAATACAGTCGAAAATTTGCCCCAAGGGAGTCGAAAGGAATGAATAGTGTTCCCCAGCTTGTCATATCTCAAGCAATAGCCATTATTTCACAGTAAAACCTTATGAAACCCTATCTAATTTGTTTCAGGAGGATTATCTATGTTCATACCACCGCATTGCCCCAACCCCGAGTGCATCCACTATTTCACCCCTGTAGAAGACCATTGGTTCCGGAAGATCTCACCTTATCGCACAAAAACCTTCGGATCTGTCCCAAGATTCCTCTGTAAATCGTGCCATAGGTCATTCTCTACCCAGACCTTTTCTATCAATTACTATGCTAAAAAGCAGATCAACCACCTCTACATCTTTAACCAGATTAACGCCGGGGCCGGATTGCGTAATATCGCCAGGGACCTTCATGTTTCTCCTAAGGCTATTACCAACCGGATCAGCCGTCTGGCCCGAAATGCCATCTTCATCCACCAGGCAATACTCGAAGAACTCCCATACTCTGAGCACTTTGCCGCGGATGGTTTTGAGAGCTTCTGCGTCAGTCAGTACTTTCCTGATAACTACAACCTTCTAGTCGGGAATGACTCTCAGTTTGTTTATCACTGTGATTATGTCACCATTCGCCGTAAAGGACGGATGAGGAATGATCAGAAAAAACGAAGGAGAGAACTTGAAAAGATTTTCAAGGCTCCACCCGGGGGAATTGAGAAATCCTTTGCTGATCTTTCAGAGTTTCTTGAGAAGAAGACTCATTATCGTAATGGTTATGTAATTCTTTCTACAGACGAGAAAAAGGATTATGAGAGAGCTCTCTATAGGAGTCCTTCATGTAGGGAAAGACTTTTTGAAGGAAGTCTGCGGCACCGGAAGGTCAATTCTAAAGATCCCCGTACAATGATGAATCCCCTCTTTCCTGTGAACTATATGGATCGGGAGTTTCGTAAGGATATGGCGTCTCATACCCGGGAAACGGTTCAGTTCAATCGGAATGTAAATGAGGCTATGCTTCGGATGAGTTTGTATATTTTTGGTCATAACTACTTAAAACCCTACCGGATAGCTCATAGGGAGAAGAGGCACTTACGGCATGCAGAGGTGGCGGGTTTGGATCGGGGATATCTGGAAAAGATGGTTTCTGGATTTTTCACAGAGAGATACTTCTGGAAGAAGGATCACCCCATGGAGAAGTCGGCGAGGAAAACCTTGAACAGAGAATGGAAGACACCGTTGAAGGAGAAGGATGAGGTGCTGAGAAAACACCTGGC
>JAUUYD010000278.1 GCA_030590585.1 Spirochaeta sp. | reverse complement strand
GGATGGACATTGCTGATTCGACAACTCGTTTTAAGTTTCAATTAAGGAGGTTTGAGATTTGGATTTAGGTACTGTCATACAACTTATGAGATCAGCCGTTATCACAATACTGACTGTTGCATCTCCGGTTCTTATTGTCGCAATGGGTGTCGGTCTGGTTGTTTCCATCTTTCAGGCCACGACGAGCATTCAGGATCAGACCCTTACCTTTGTTCCGAAAATACTTGCGATACTCAGCGTTCTGGCTGCTCTTTTCGGCTGGATGATAACAAAGTTAGCAAACTTTACAATTGTACTGTTTGAAAGGATACCGGATCTGGCAAAATGATGGATTGGAGTGGTTTAATTGACGGAGCGCAACTCTATCTCCTGGTTTTCGCGCGGGTGTCAGCCCTGTTCAGGACTGCGCCCGTAACTTCGTCTTCCGCCATTCCACCTCTGGCCCGCGGGGCTCTCGCGTTCTTCTCTTCAATCATCTTTTACTATTTTGTTGGTGATCTTTATGGTGCGATTCCGCAAATTGGACTTGGTTACGCACTTGCTCTGGTTGCTGAGATAGCTCTTGGTATTATTATGGGACTTTTTCTGCAGATAATTTTTGCAGTATTTCAGACTGCCGGTCAATTGTTTTCCTTTCAGATGGGTTTTGGTGCTTCTCAGGTTTACGATCCCCTGGCACAAATCCAGATTCCTCTGATCGGCCAGTTTCTCAATCTTCTGGGAATCGGTGTATTTCTCAGTGTCAGCGGGATGAAGCGCCTTTTTATCACAGGGCTTGCAGGTTCCTTCCGTGTCATGAAAGGGACGGATTTTCTTGTTGCAGGTCCGTATCTTGAAGAAACTCTGATCAAAGCGATAGGCGGACTCTTTGAACAGTCGCTTATATTGGCTTTCCCCATTCTCGGAACATTGATACTGATATCGGTAACTATGGGGCTGCTTGCCAAAGCCGCACCGCAGATGAATCTCCTGATGGTCGGTTTCCCGATACAGATAGCTGTTGGTTTTATCATAATGCTCCTGGCGACTCCTTTTATTGTAGAGAAAATGTCCCTGCTGGTGGATATGGGTTTCAATATGATTGAGTCCTATCTCATTGCGAGTAAGGGGGCCTTACCGTGATGGATTCATTTAATGTACTTTTCAAAAGGAAAGGACTCTCTCTCAGCGATGATCCGCTATTTGGAATCCACCTCCAGTGGTTTGCCGCGGAAGATGAGGGACGAACTGAAGATCCTACCGAGCGGAAAATCCGAAAAGCCCGGGAGGATGGAAAAGTTGCCAAATCGGCGGATATAACATCAGCCGTAGTTATGATTTTCGGGTTGATCACATTGATGGCGTTTTCAGGGAGTATCGTAAGAATTACCCTGGCAATGATACGCCATTTTATCACCTTGTCTACATCGGATATCGGGAGCTCAAATATTGCGCTGACAGCTGTCGGGAATTACCTCCTCCGATTGGCTTCACCTGTTATGGCTGTCTGTTTTCTGGCCGCGTTTCTTGGCAATGTCGTACAAGTCGGGTTTCTTTTCTCCGTTAAACCCATAACTCCTGATTTCAGTAAAATAGCACCGAATTTCGGGAAATGGGCTAAGAAATCATTTTATTCTTCAGAGGCACTTTTTAATCTATTCAAGTCAATAGCAAAAGTTGTCATCATATTTATCCTGGCATATATCAATATAAAAGCTGAAGTGCCAAGGTTAACCAATGCCATCAGAATGACCCCATTCAGGGCTCTGACACTGGTAAGCGGTATTGCCATTCGGCTGATGATGGAAACAGCTGTGCTGTTATTGGCCTTTGCCCTGCCGGACTATTTCTTTCAGCGCCATCAGCACCGGGAATCACTGAAGATGTCCAAGCATGAAATAATGGAAGAGTTCAAAGAAACAGAAGGTGATCCGCTCATCAAGAACCGTCTGCGTCAGCGAATGCAGGAAGTCCTCTCTTCATCAATGGCCAGGCAGGTTCCCGAGGCTGATGTCGTTATCACCAACCCTACACACTTTGCCGTTGCCTTGAAGTGGGACAACCAGACAATGCATGCACCGACCGTAACCGCCAAAGGGCAGGATAATCTGGCATTGAGAATAAAGGACATTGCCAGATTATCCGATGTTCCCATGATTGAGAATCGCCCATTGGCAAGGGCTTTGTACGATAACGTGGAACTCGGGGATGAAGTTCCGGAAGAATACTGGGATATAGTTTCCATCGTATTGGCGGAAATCTACCGTCTCAACGGCAAGGCCGTTTAGGAGATTGGCATATGGCTGATGCAACTGTAGGCACATTCCGAGGCGTTTTCGGGCGTCAGGGCGGTGATATCATTATTGCTCTCGGTGTGATTCTTATCGTTATGATGCTCATCATTCCCCTTCCGACAGTAATTCTCGATCTGTTGATGGCAGTCAATCTTATGCTTTCTCTGCTTATCATACTGCTGGTTCTCTATAATCGTGATCCGTTGGAGTTCTCACTGTTTCCAACTATCCTGCTTATTTCCACGGTATTCGGACTGGCATTGAATGTCTCTTCCACGCGTCTTATTCTCGGTAAAGGTGCAGAATTCGACGGAAAAATTGTCAGGGCTTTTGCCACCTTTGTTGTCGGCTCTGAAGGTAATCAGGGACTGGTAATCGGGATGATTATTTTTATAATTCTTGTGGCTGTTCAATTCATGGTGATTACCAAGGGTGCCACGCGTGTCTCAGAAGTAGCCGCCCGTTTTGCTCTTGACGGATTACCGGCAAAACAGATGGCCATCGATTCAGAGTACAGTTCAGGATCCATTTCCGAAGAGGAAGCCCGCAGTCGAAAAAAGCATCTGGATGATTCGGTAAATTTCTACGGATCAATGGATGGTGCCACGAAGTTTATCAGCGGTACCGTCAAGGTGGGAATCGTCATCACATTGATAAACATCATAGGTGGACTCATTGTAGGAACCACAATACATGGTGAACCCATACAGCAGGCATTGATAACCTATGTATCATTATCCATCGGTGACGGATTGGTCTCTCAAGTTCCTGTTTTGCTGGTATCAGTCGCAACAGGCTTGATCGTGACTCGCTCCATCAGTGAAGGCAGTTTCGGAGATGATGTAAAAGAACAATTTTCACGTCAGTCAACAATTTATTATGTAGCCGCCGCATTCATGGCAGCTATGGGCATACTGCCGGGGTTTCCCTGGTATCTGATGCTCCCGCTGGCGGGAGTCACCGGTTTTCTGGCCTACAGACTCAACCGTAATCAGAAAGCGGAAGCTGGTGCTGCCGAATTGGAAAAGAATGCTGAAAGTACCGAGCCCCAGGAGATATCACCAGTGGTTCCCCTCGACCCCATTTCCCTGGAGCTGGGTTTTGGCTTGATACCTCTTGTGGATAAGGACCAGGGGGCGGAGCTGCTGGAAAGGGTCACCAGGATTCGTAAGGAGGCGGCCCTGGATCTGGGACTTGTTGTACCTCGAATTCGTATCATGGACAATATGCGCCTTGAACCATCGGAATACGCCTTTAAACTCAGGGGCACTGAGGTTGGCAGAGGTGTTATACGTATGGGTCATTTTATGGCAATAAATCCCGGTGGTAGCCGGGAGCAGCTGGAAGGTGAACCTACTGTCGATCCAGCTTTCGGTTTACCGGCAATATGGATTTCAGAGGGAGAACGTGAGAAAGCCGAACGTGCCGGCTACACAGTTGTAGACGGACCATCAATCATCGCAACTCATTTGACTGAGATACTCAAACACCACGCCGGTGAGATCCTGGGACGACAGGAAATCCGTTCCATGCTGGATACCCTGAAAAAAGATTATTCAGCTGTTGTCGAAGAGGTTACCAAAGCCTTTTCTCTTGGTGAAATCCAGAAGATTCTTCAGGGACTTCTCAAGGAACAGGTCAGTATCAGAAATCTGGTAGCAATATTGGAGACACTTGGTGATTTATCTTCTATATACAAAGACAAAGGCTATCTGATTGAAAAAACCAGACAGTCTCTGGGCAGACAGATCTGTCTGCAATATGCGGATGATAAAAGATTGCTGCATGTACTGACAATCAATCCATCGGTGGAAAAAATCATTATTGATTCCAGGATGGAAACTGCCACCGGAGATATATCGGCACTGGAACCCGAATTTCAGAGAAACTGGGTTAATGCCGTTGCAAATGCGGTAAAGAAAGCTCGTGATACAGGTGCCTGGCCTATAATACTATGCAGTGAGTCAGCGAGGCCGTTAGTTCGTTCAACAACAGTCAGGGAAATGCCTGACTTAGTTATTCTGTCAGTACCGGAGATTTCCGAGGGTATACAAATTGATTCCCTCGGTGAAATCCGATTAGGAGAATCCTGATGCCTCACTATTTCAGTGAACATGGTAAAACCCATCTTGAAGTCATTGAACGTATAAAAAGTAAATATGGGGATCGTGCCAATATACAGATTCAGAAAGTTATTCCGGCACCGGGCATACCCGGGCTGTTCGGTAAAGTTCATTATGAGTATCGGGGAT
>JAUUYD010000171.1 GCA_030590585.1 Spirochaeta sp. | reverse complement strand
TTCAACTGTGGTATGAATCAAAATGGGATTCATGGCTGACGATTGAACTGTGAATCATCGCTAATAGAGGCCCTTGTTCCTTGGTGACCTCTGCTGCCCTGATGAAGATAATCTCAGCCGCAGCGCATACCGGCCTTCTTTCAGCGTTCATCACCTTTACAAAATAGAAAACAATAGATCGCGATATACTTTAGGGTGTATCATGGCAACCTGATGTAAAAAAGATTAGGAGCTTTCCCATTTTTAATTTTCACTCATCAATTTGTGCCGACACCTCCCCGAGGATGCGGGATACGGAGGATGGATGTGGTAAAGAGGTTTAAAGGATCGATTAATCAATGAGGAAGAGAATAGAGACTCCGGAACTTAAACTGCTCTTAACCGAAGGAGAAGGTTACTCCCTGGAGTTCAAAGAACGTGTTTCCACATCCCTTGCCAGAGAGCTCACCGCTTTCGCAAATGCCTTCGCTGGACTTGTTCTCATCGGCGTGAATGATTCAGGTAAAATCACAGGACATGAACTCACGAACAGAGAAAAATCGCGAATCCAAGATATCGCCGGCTCCTGCCAACCGCCAATTTCAATCAACATGTACCAGGTGCTGAATGTCACCATCCTTGAAGTCATCGAATCCGACGCCAAACCGGTTCACTGTCACGACGGATTCTTCTTGCGTCAGGGTGCCAACAGCCAGAAGCTCACTCGTAATCAGATTGTCGACTTCATCAACCATGAAGGATTGATACGCTGGGATGAACAGATTTATCGGGGACATACCGCTGATGAAGTGTTCTCTCCTGCGCTTCTTAAAACCTTCCTGAACAAATCCAGTATCACAACGTCAATGGCAGACCAGGATATTCTGACGAATCTCGGCGTTTTAACAAATGAAGGCGGAATCAAGCGCCTCACCTACGCAGGATTTCTCTTCTTCGCTAAGCTCCCCGAGCTCTCCCGTTCGTATTGGGATATCACCTGCGCTCTGTACAAGGGTACTACCAATGTTCATATCCTCGATCGCAAGGACTTCAACAACGACCTGATAAGTAATATCGAGAACGCCATCATCTTTGTCCTTCGCAACATCAACGTGAGATATGAGTTCAACGAAAGTCCCCAACGCAGGTAAATTTACGAGATCCCGCCAAAGGCCCTCAGAGAAACTATAATAAATGCCGTCCTCCACCGGGACTACGTTGAAACCGGAGCACGGGTTATGGTGGAAATTTTCGATGATCGGGTGGAAATCAGCGACCCCGGCGGACTACCCCCATCCCTCAAGGTTGAAGATTTCGGCAAGCGCAGCGTGCTTCGGAATGCAAAAATAGCTGACCTCCTCCAGAGAGCCGGTTACATCGAACGCATGGGCACCGGTATCAGGCGCATCAGTGAGTTATGCAGTGAGAACGGTACACCCGCACCTGAATACGAGTTCACCGGCTTTTTCTCAGTCACCTATACTCGCACCACGGATGTCACCACGGATGTCACCACGGATGTCACCACGGATGTCACTCCCCTGGACCGAATCATATCTGTTATGGCCGGTGAGTTGACCCGAAAGGACATCCAGGAACGCTTGGGCTTGAAGAACGACGAACATTTTCGAAAGACATATCTAGTACCAGCCATCGAAGCAGGTTTGATCGAGATGACCATACCCGACAAACCAAAAAGCACCAAACAATGTTACCGCCTCACCGGCAAAGGCGGAGCGAAACTGGCAGCGGAGAAATGATGTCCGCTGTGGGCCTGACGATGGGTTCTAAATTGACAATGCAAAACCGACAATCCGCCGTTATCACCACTTCCACTGTTGAATTACAGGCAAATATTGAGACTAAACACTTCTTGGGCGCTTCCCCGGGCTCCCCCCCGGGGCCTGACTTTTCGGGGGTTCCGTCTTGCCGGGTTCCCCCGCAAGACCGCCTTCGGCGCCCCTTCAATCCCTAGCGCGATGTCAGGTTCAAGAAATTAATCATCAGAAAGATGGATATTTTGCTTTACCTTTGACGTAAAACATTTTATTATGATGGAGTGATATGGAAATCAGATTCGCCGGCACCAGGCTCAAAAAAGAATTCGAATCTCAGGCTCTGCTCCAAAAGCGATATGGAAAACAAGCGAAGAAAATTCGACTCCGTCTGGCTGTTTTAAAAGTGTCTCCCAATTTGGCAGCTGTACCAAAAGGAAAACCTGATCGCTGTCATGAGCTTCAAGGAGACCGTAAAGGCACATTCGCCGTCGATCTGATTCATCCTTATCGCCTCCTCAAGGTCACGTCGATCCGGATTCTCGGCGTGGAGGATTATCACTGATGACCGTCTACAGCGACGACTTCAATCCGGACTATGCGATTCATCCGGGAGAGTACCTGGAGGAAGTCCTGGAAAGCCGCAATATCACCAATCGGGATTTCGCCGATCGGGTCGGTCTCACCGAGAAAGCTGTGAGCCAGATCGTGAATGGGAAAGCTCTCTATTCTCCGGAAACCGCCATAGCCTTCGAGAAGGCCCTGGATATCAAGGCTGAAATCTGGCTTAACCTCGCAGACACCTACCAACTCTTTGTTGCCAGGACCGAAGAGCGCCGACGCCTGGAATCCGAGGAAACCGCCGAATGGGTTAATAAATTCCCACTGCCGGACATGAGAAAGCTCCAAATTATCCCGAATATCCGGAAAACCGACATCCTGGCCGATCACATTCTGCGATTTTTCAAGGTCTCCAATCCCGATACCTGGGATGAATACACCGAGAAAAAAGCCGCATCCTTCCGAAGGAGTACCAAGTTCAAAGAATCCCCCGAGGCCACGGCCGTCTGGCTCCGCATTGCCGAGAGGGCTTCGGAAGAAATCGAAACCACGCCATTCGACAAAGCTTCCTTCCGTGAAACCCTCAAAGCCATCCAAATACTCACCACTGATACACAAAGGGACTTCATATCGGAGATGACAAATCTCTGCGCTTCAAGCGGTGTCACCTTCGTCATCGTACCGGAACTCAAAGCCACCCATCTCAGTGGAGCGGCACGCTGGCTCTCGCCGGAAAAGGCGATGATAGCCCTCAGCCTCCGGTACAAAAAGAACGATCAATTCTGGTTCTCCTTCTTCCACGAGGCCGCCCACATCCTCCTTCATGGAAAGAAAACCACCTTCCTCGACGCCAAAGGAAACGATATCGACGAAACCGAGCAAGAAGCCGACCGCTTCGCAGCCAATCACCTGATGCCCCAGGGACTCTACCAAACCTTTATCGAAAGAAAAGGGTATTCAGAATGGGAAGTTCGTGATGCCGCCCGCAGCTTCGGCATCCACCCCGGCATCGTTGTCGGTCGCCTTCAGCATGAGAAGCACATCCCTTTCAGTTGGCATAACGGTCTGAAGGAAACTATCGAGAGGGGAAACAAGAAATGAGCTTCAACATCTATAAAAACAACTCGAGTAACCCCTGAGATCCCTCAACACAACCCCGGTAACGCCCTCTCCCCGGATAAACCCCCGTAACTCCCGTCACTCGGAATTCTAAAAAGAAATAACTCCGGTGACACCCGGCAGCCCCCACTCCCCTGAATCACCGTTTCCCGCCCCTGGCACGCTTTTCGCAATACCAGAAGCAGGAGGCGTGAATGAGATTCGAAGACCAGCTCATGATTATCATGGATATCTACCCATCCCCGGTAATTATCGACCGGCTGCCCGGTGAAGGCCCCGATGAACTGCCCATTCCTCACCATCGGATGAGGCGTCCGGGCCTTCCGCCCTACTCACCGCCGGTGGCGGCAATTTTCCCCATCATGGTGGAGGCGGCACCCGGAGCCAAGGTTACCAACCTGGCCCTGGCGGATATTTTGGAAAAGCGCCTGGCCGATCCCCTGATGCCCTTAAAGCGTTTCCCGAAATTACGGCTGAGTTCGGAAGTTGAAAAGGAGATTTTGGATGACCTCTAACGCCCCAATCCGTCAAGTTATCCGGTTGACCGCCATCCGGCCACTCTATTGTGAATCCCATGGACGGAGAGGAGGGAAGATTGCAGCGGACGAAACCTTCCTTTACCTGTGGCCGTGGGCTTTCAATCTTTCTTATCTTCGTTCTCCAGTAGCCGCGAACGTTGCTACCGTTACATTCTTTTCCCGGCAGAACACTTCCAGGGTTTTCCCGGATTTCTGCCATTCAGCAATATGTTCTTTCCATTGATCAAGTTTGTATTTGGTCATCTGATTTTCCCTCGGGGAATCAGCATGGCAAATCATGTAATTATTTTTCAGAGCCTGTGAAATTGACGCTTACGGCACAATCGGGTGAGGTCTGTAATGAAAGAAGTGAACCGGCGGAGATGGAGTCCGGAGAATCCGAGAAACGAACCAACACGTGCCGATGCCTAGGGGTTTCTGGATTATTCGAATTAGCTACTGAAAAAATAATGGAGAGCTTACGCACTCAGGAATTCCTTGAAACGTGTATCCAGTCGCTCTCGATCTGGCTGATCCTTTCCCCTCTTTGGTAGATAAATGATGTTCTTATCCAGTTCCTGGAAACCATGTTTCAGCATAGGTCCGTCTATCTCATTTAAGAGGTCTTTTCTGATATGGACTTGATACTCCGGCGAAATGCCAAGTATGTGTTGATCGTAGGCCGCATGGTGAATCTTGCACAATGACAGTCCGTTCGGAACAATCGGCAGCCCCTTTTCTTCGGTATCAGGAATAATATGGGCCGCATCCAGGAGCTCAGGGTGTTGGAGTCGACATATGGCGCATTGTCTATCGTATGCGTTGAGAACAAATTCCCTGAATGCAGATTGATGCAGTCGTTGCCGAGTTACTCGAGTTACGTAGCGCCGCACACTCAATATCGATTCTGAGTCCGAATAGAAATCATCATCCGGACTATTCAAGTGATTCGAGCCAATTAACGATACATCCATAGCAGCTTCCACATAAAGGTTGGAAGGATTGTCTCTCAGAATAAAGATAGGCCAGACTGCTACGTAGTAACTTGGTTTGATCGCTTGAAAGTAAATTAAGGGAATCCGTTCTTGAAAAGCTTTTCTGAGGGCTTGATTATCCCATTGTTGTGGATTAGTTCCCTGGTAGGCATATCGAAGAATCCCATCTTCGTTAAATCCATCATCATAAGGTCCCGAAGTCGTTGTCGTAATCGAAATTGGAGCCTCAAAGCCTTTTGGTTTCCAAATGCCCTGAGGACCGATTAGAGTGATTCTGTTTCCTTGGAAGTTAAACCCTTGTTCAAGGTCTCCGCGATGAAAGACACCACCGGATATTTCGGTTCTGTTTTTCAACCATTGGAAAGCAGCGGCTCGTATTTCTTCTTCCATAATCAGCACCCAAGACAGAGAAAGATAGTTTACTATATATTACATGACTGTATCAGACCAGGCGACCGCTCAGTATTACTCAATTAATGCTGATACTCTTTCCAAATCTTATGAATCAGTAGAAAGCTCCTCGTTATTCCCTCATTTATTCCAGTCAGGTGAGTCAGTTCTGGACATCGGTTGTGGGTCAGGTAGGGATCTGGCGGCACTCAAGCGGCAGGGCTTGGAAGTTTATGGTATCGATGCTTCTAAGGAAATGATTTCACGAGCTGAAAAGCTGCATCCGGAACTGGCAGGCTATCTATATCATGGAAATATACCTGATGGAATATCAGAAATGGCTAAGGCAAAGTTCGACAACATCCTGCTAAGTGCAGTGCTGATGCACATTACCGACGCCCATCTGTTCAGTAGTGCGCTTGCGATTCGTGGTCTACTGAAGCCTGG
>JAUUYD010000413.1 GCA_030590585.1 Spirochaeta sp. | reverse complement strand
CATCGGCCAGGCGCCAGACGATATTCATGGAAGAGCGTACCGAGCTGTCTACCGGAGAGTAGTAGAAACCGCCTGAAGAATCGATGGCATCATAAAGTGCCGCTGCCTGTGCATCATTATCTGCGGCCACTGCCTCGGTTCCGCCCCGGGCTTTCACTCCTTCAAGAACGAGCTTGATACCCCAGATAGGGAATACCGGAGGGGTGTTGTAGAGGGAGTTGGCCTTGGCATGAACGCTGTAGTTCAGATAGGAGCCGAGAGATTCAGATGAACGCTCCAGTAGATCGTCCCGGATAATAACGATGGCGACGCCAGAAGGTCCAAGATTTTTCTGGGCACCCGCATAAATTACACCGAACTTGCTCACGTCCACCGGGCGGCTGAGTATGTCACTTGACATATCTGCAATCAGAGGCACATCTCCGGTTTCCGGAAATGATTTAAACTGTATTCCACCGATTGTTTCATTACTTGTGATGTGCAGATAAGAGGAACTTTTGGATGGTATCAGGGCTGCCGGATCGGGAAGGGTTTTGAAGCCGTCGGCAGAACCATCAAAAAGGATATTCACATTACCGACTTTTTTGGCTTCTGCAATGGCTTTTTTAGCCCAGGTTCCGCTGTTGATGTAATCCGCGGTTCCGCCGGATGGAAGCAGGTTCATAGGCAGCATAGAAAACTGAAGAGTGGCGCCTCCGCCGATGAAGAGTACAGAATAGCCATCGGGTATCCTCATCAATTCCTTTAGAAGAGATATTGTATCCTGATGTACCTTGTCATAGACGGCACCCCGGTGACTCACTTCCACCAGCGAGAGGCCTGTGCCCTGGTAATCAACCATATTTTCGGCGAGGGACTCAAGAACATCGACGGGTATCATGGAGGGACCGGCTGAGAAATTGACGGGACGGCTCATGGCATATGCTCCTTAATTGTTGAACTCAAAGCTATACTGCCAGCCTTTTACAAGTAGTTTCAATGGCAAGGGTCTTTCCAAGGCAATGGGTATCGAGAAATCAACTTGTTTCAATCCTAACACGGCTCCTGTATATGTCAAGATATTAACATTTTTTTGATGATTTCATCACTGACCTCTGGCGACATTTCGGGATACTGTTCAGTTCCTCATCGTCATCGACTCCATTGAGTATAAAGAAGCCGGCGGAAACGCTGCCGAAACGGGGCTGACCGCTTCGACTGATGCTGTCACAACAGACGTTTTCGTTGATGAAGCACTTTCTTCATCTGTGAGCTCAGTTGAGTTCATTGTCGGTTCTTAACTGTCGGTTACCAGAGCACAGTAGGTTTCAGTCCCCTTTTTCCCGATAAGTGAAATAATCAAAATCCGCCAGAGCGGAACGGTAAGCCATATCCTGACAGCACATGCCCACAAAGGCCCCGGAAAAGCTGCTGAAACCGCAGAATTCATCAGATAACCGGGACGCATCATAGTTTGGTTCAATCTGCATTTGTTTGAAGCCCTCGACTTCCTTACCGAACTCACGCAGCATATCCCACCGAAGCGCCTGCAACTCATTCGCCGATACGGTCTGTACGCTCCCCGTACCATGCCGTGAGGGGAAGTGCGTCCTTTCTGCCCTCAGATAGTGCCGGGGGTCTGCTGTTTGAGATAACTCTACCTGCTATTCAAAACTAATGATGTAATTTTAAAAAAATCTGGTGTTTTTTTAAAATTACCCAGACCTTTAGAATACTTATTTTATTGATTTGACTTCTTGAATAATAAAGCACAGTATGTATTCATTAGTATGTATTCATGGAGTTTAAGTATGAAATTAATGGAAAGAGGCCAGCTCACTATTCCTAAAAAATATCGTGTCCGCTATGGAATAAGACCTGGTACAGAACTCGAAATGATAGCAAAAGAAGAAGGCCTTCTAATAGTTAAAAAGAAAATGAATCAAACCGCTATTTCTGAAGTCTATGGAATACTTGGAAAAAATAAAGATACCGATCGGATTATTGAAGATATGAGGGGCAGATAGAATTGTGATTTCAGTTGTTGATACAAATATCCTCTTGGATATTTTTCTTCCCGATCCTTTATATGGTGAATCGTCCATGAATCTTCTTGAGAAAGCTTATCTGCAAGGATCTCTGGTTATTTGTGATATTGTTTATTGCGAATTAGCTCCTCAATTCGATGAGAAAAATCTCCTTGATGAATCTCTGGAAAAAATAGGAATAAACATATTGTCGGTTGATTCCGACTCCCTGTATCTGGCTGGGCATTTATGGCTGAAGTACAGAAAGCAGCAAAAATCAAGAGAAAGAATCATTCCTGATTTTATAATTGCTGCCTTTGCCATGAACCAGGGAGACCGGTTGATTACAAGAGATAGGGGTTTCTATAAGGATTTCTTTAAGGGACTCAGATTAAACTGAATATCATACCGCAACCTGAACCGCTGCAATAGTCGTAATGCCTTCATCCGCCGCCACCGAAAGTGCCCTTCTCCCCGGTCCCTTGAATCTCGTCGTAATTTACGTCGTAGAAACCCATTGGCGTATATCCACATTGTTGCCGCCTCATACGCTGTTCATTTGGTAAAGAGCCAGGCCGCCTCCATAATCGATTGCCGACTCTGTGCTGATTAATCTGAGCTGTCAAATGTAAGGACTTACATATCAGGTTGAGCTTATACAGCATTCTGAGCGGATTTCACCAGCAGTCTTTTTAAATTCAAATAAGTTCCAGCTTCAGATCCGAAAATCGTGCAAAGTCTCCATCGGATGTAACCCAGGTACAATCAGATTCAATAGCCAGAGCTGCAAAATAAATATCAGGTATCAGATTCCCTTTGGGTTTATACCTGAAACAGAGATGGGTAAAGATAGACCAGTGTGACAAGCCTGGTGCTGCAGCAATTCCGGAAGGATGGTCGGTTATCATTTGAACGAATTCCATTGCAGTTTCGAAATTACTTGGTGTCTTGAATATTTTTGGATGAGTGACAATTCGCAGAAAACCACTGAGAGCCAGAGATGAATAGCCAAAGAGCTCGCCTGAATTCATTACGGATTCGAGCCTTTCCAGACATACTTCATGTCTGGGGCTGTCTTTACGATGGGCATAAACATAAATATTGACATCAAACAGGTTCATTCAGAGCTGCCTGTTATCCATCAAATCAAGAAGAGATTCACTATTGTCAAGATCGACACCTGGAAGAGTCCCGTCGCCATTGAACGTTTTCAGTCTGTATTGATCACCCTTGATTATTAACCGTTGTTTGGATTTAAGCTTCTCCTGAAGCGATTCAATGATGAAAGAGTTCAGGCTTTTTTTCTCATGAAGGGCTTTTTCTTTTACTTCCTGAAGAAGCCGGTCACTTAATCTAATCGTCGTTCTCATACAATAAATATAGCACATGTGACACCATGACGCAAATAGAACGGTGTCGTGGTGTCACAATT